>CACWRT010000010.1 GCA_902763365.1 uncultured Ruminococcus sp. | reverse complement strand
TCTGCATTTTTCCTTGCACTTATTATACCATATTTTATCCTAAAACTCCACTGTTTATCAGGCTTTTTCGATTTTGGGATAGAAAAAAGCAGACACTATGTAGAGAGCTGTATAACGGCAGCAAGTTACTCAGGTGATCAGATTTTCTGGAAAATGGACTTTCTCGAAGCAAGTTCAATGAATGAAGCTGCACTTATGTATAATAGTAATGTTCAGACCTTTGAAAGTATCTCCGGTGCTTCAACCAGTATAAAATTGAATAATTATGGTAAGTATGAAAAAACCGGAAACGGAAAATTTATGTATGTTAGCTACCTTGAAAACACTATGATATATGTAAATGCCGATGAACAGTATAAAGACGAAATAAAAGAATTTATTGATGCAATCGGATACTGATAAAAAAATAACACCCCATTTGGACTTGTTCCTCATGGGGTGAATTTTTATTCCTCTGTACCTGTTGCTTCCTCATCAGTATCCTGATTGTCGGCTTCTTCACCTTCTGCGGGATCGTCATGCGGAACTCTTGCAACAGTCGCAACCTTGCTGTCGTCCATAGTTTTCATAACTATAACGCCCTTAGACGGTCTGGAGCATACACGGACAGACTGTGCCTCTATCCTTATGATAACTCCGTTGTCAGATATCATTATTATATCATCATCAAGATCAACTGCTTTTATTGCAGCTACCTTGCCGAATTTTTCGGTATGATAATTCTTTATACCGTAACCGCCTCTCGACTGTATTCGATAATCGGATTGCTTTGAAAGTCTTCCATAGCCTGTTTCCGACACTGTCAGCACAAGCGCTCCTTCACGCAGAACAGACATACCTATCACGCTGTCGCCCTCTCTGAGAGTCAGTGCCTTTACACCTCTTGCCGTTCTTCCCATAGGGCGAACATCTGTTTCTCTGAAACGTATAGCCATACCGTTTCTTGTAGCTGCAAGAAGCTCATTATGTCCGTTAGTCAGACGCACCCATGTAAGTTCGTCACCCTCATCAAGTGAAATAGCATTAAGTCCGCCTTTTCTGTTGGAATAGAATTCCTTTGTTGCAGTCCTTTTTATTGTACCGTTCTTTGTTATCATGACAAGGTACATATCCTCGTCACCGTTTTCCGGTACTTTTATCATAGAAGTAACCCTTTCTTCACCCGAAAGGGGGAGAAGGTTATTTATATTCATACCCTTTGAAGTTCTTGAACCCTCGGGTATCTCATAGCATTTCAGTCTGTAAACCCTGCCCAGATTTGTAAAGAACAAAACATAGTCATGTGTGCCGATAACAAACATATCGGTAGCGACATCTTCATCTCTTCTGTTCATTCCGCTTATTCCGCGTCCGCCTCTGCGCTGAGTATGATACGTATCCATCTTCTGACGCTTTACATAACCTAAATTTGTCATTGTAACAACGCAGTCCTCATAGGGGATAAGATCCTCTATATCAACTTCGCCGCTTATCATAGCTATTTCTGTACGTCTTTCGTCAGTAAATTTTCTCTTTATTACGTTAAGCTCGCTTTTTATTATACCCAACAGTCTTTCACCGTTTTCAAGTATATCCTTATAATCAGCTATCTTTTCTTTCAGACCTCTGAGTTCTTCTTCTATCTTTTCTCTTTCCAGACCTGAAAGCTGACCAAGACGCATTGATACTATAGCCTGAGTCTGTGCATCGTCCAGACCGAATCTTTCACCCAGTCTTTGTTTTGCTGTAGGCTGATCCTTAGATGAACGTATTATGCTTATAACCTCGTCAATAAAATCTATAGCTACCTTCAAGCCCTCTAAAATATGCGCTCTTTCCTCGGCCTTTCTCAGATCAAATACAGTTCTTCTTGTAATGATCTCAACCTGGAAATCAATATAATTCTGAAGTATATCCCTGAGGTTCAGTATTTTAGGTACTCCATTTACAATGGCAAGCATTATAATGCCGAAGGTCACCTGCATCTGAGAAAACTTGAACAGATTATTAAGCACTATCTGAGGTGATGCTTCACGCTTTACGCTTATTTCAATGTGCATACCGTTTCTGTCGGAATGATCCTCTATATTGGTAATACCCTCGATCTTTTTATTTTTCGCCATTTCGGCAATACTTGTAACAAGCTCGGCCTTATTTACCTGATACGGTATTTCTGTTACAACTATCTTGAATCTGCCGTTCTTTTCTTCGACTATTTCAGCCTTTGCACGAACAGTTATTTTAGCGCGGCCTGTGGCATAAGCAGCCCTGATACCGCTTTTGCCCATTATTATACCGCCTGTAGGGAAGTCGGGACCCTTTATATACTGCATTATCTCATCAAGGGTCGCATCGGGATTATCAATTACATAATCAACCGCATCAATAACCTCACCTAAATTATGCGGCGGTATATTTGTAGCCATTCCTACAGCAATACCCTTCGAGCCGTTTACAAGCAGATTAGGAAATCTTGAAGGAAGAACAGACGGTTCTTTACGGCTGTCATCATAGTTCGGAAAAAAATCTACAGTTTCCTTATCTATATCTGTCAGCATTTCTACCGACATTTTGCTCATTCTTGCTTCCGTATAACGGTATGCAGCAGGCGGATCGCCGTCTACCGAACCAAAGTTTCCGTGACCGTCAACAAGAGTATAGCGCATCGAAAAATCCTGCGCCAATCTTACAAGAGCGTCATATACAGAGCTGTCGCCGTGAGGATGATATCTGCCCAGAACATTACCTACTGTGGTAGCGCATTTTTTATAGGGCTTATCGGGAGTAAGATTATCCTCATACTGAGAGTAAAGGATCCTTCTGTGAACAGGTTTAAGACCGTCACGCACATCAGGCAGGGCTCTCGATACTATGACCGACATAGAATAGTCCAGAAAGGATTTTTTCATTTCCTTTTCTATATCCACGTCTATAATTTTGGTTTTTGCCAATGCTTCCTGTATATCCAAAATCTACACCTCTTCTTACTCACTCAGTACTCTGAGCGGTATATAAATAAATTCTTCTTTGTCAAGAAAAATAAAAAGCGTTTTTTTACCTCTGTAAACATCATAAATATACTTCTTTGGTATACTTATCTTATGAAGCTCATCCTTTACCGTCAGGGTATCATCATCTACCGAAACTGTTTTTGAAATTATATCCTTTTCATGATACCTGTAAAAAGCCGACGAATTCTTATAAGTCAGAAATGGTTTTATAATATCGTAATATGATATTACAAAAAGCCCCACAGCAATAAGCAGCAGATAGCATATTGATTCTATTATACTTTCGTTTTTCAGCAAAAGACCTGCCGTACCCGCAAGTATACCTATCATACCAACCGAAAGAAAAATTATTTTATTTTCCTTCGGAGTCATATATTTTTCTTTTTCAAGATTCATATAAATATGATCCTCTTCCGTCGGCAGAAAGCTCACATTCATTTTTTCAATTTCCATGTCATTCTCCCGTAGATCACTTTGAGTTTTTATTTTTTTTCGGTCGTGTCCTTCTGTATTGTCTGACGGTTTCTTTCTTCAAAAACTCAGATAATCTCCGTTTTTCATCTTCACTCAGGCATCTTTTGGCTATTACAATTATCTTTTTTTCCATACCGCCTATCAGAAGGAATATATCATCTGTTTCAATACTGTCCGTCAGCTCCGTATAATATCTTTTAAGCCTTTCATGATCATTGTGCATGATAAAAAATTCTTTATAAAATTCAAAGGTATATTCCTTTGACAAAAGCTTTGAGCTTTTATATATATGCTCGCCTCTGAGCTTTGCCATATCAGGCAGCATATATATGAAATAGCAGCACATATACATACATATAAGCAAAACTATGGCACATACGGGCAATTTAGGAATATTGAAATTCTCCAGCATCAGCATAAAAAGCATCGCCATTCCAAGAAAGAAAAACAGGCTTGCTTTTATTTCTCTCCCCGAACTTTTGCCTCTTCTTATATCATAAAGTCTGTATCCTTCAGCATATTCTCTTATCCTGAGCTTATTTTTGAATGTAATTACAGCCTTAGCCATCTGTTTCACACCAATCGGTACATATTCTTTCTTTTAAGATCTCATAGAGTGCAGGATCCTTCTTTTTAATATTCAGCGGACGAAAACTGCTGCTGTCAACAAATCCGTGAACTGTACTCCCCTGAGCCATTATTTTTCCGTCGATCACTGCACGGTATGAAAATTCGATCTTAGCAAAACTGAGTTTTGATACTATCGTTTCTATAGTGACCTCATCTTCATAATGCACGGGATGAAAGTACTTGCAGTTAAGCTCTGATAAAGGCAGCATTATCCCTGACTTTTCAAGCTCGCTGTATTTTACTCCCGTTGACTTTATAAAATGAGTTCTTGCCGCTTCAAACCATACGGGATAAACTGAGTGATGTATTATCCCCATCATATCTGTTTCGGCATATCTTGCGGTTATAGTTATACGGTCTGTTTTTTCCATATCATTCATCCTCTTCAGGCTCTGTTCCCGACATAAGAATAGCCCTTATCTCATTGTAAACATCAGGCTCGATCACTCTTTCGGGAATAGCAAAAGCCCTGTCATGATCTGTAAATATCATAATGATATTATCAAACTCCTGTATCTGCGATTTTCCGTCAAGCTCAATACTCCACTCACCTTCACCGCTGCCGATATCTATATGTGTAGGATATATCTCAGCTTCCACAGTTTTTCCGTCTGCCATCATTCTTGACATATTTTTCATATAAAGATGGGGAACAATCCATATTACTGCTATAGTAACAAGACATATTATACCAAAAACAAGATTATAATGATTGAACTGAGAATCAGTTGTAAAATATATCACAAAAAATATAACAGCTGCGATACCGAGAAATATACTCTGCAATACTGCCCTTAATCCCTTTGTCTTTATCATATCACTGTGATACAGACATTTATACATTTCATCCTGAGTCATAACGTAGGATATCTTATATCCTGTTTCCGGTATCTCATATTCTTCCGCGTCATCATCGCTTACAAGCTCGCCTTCAGTGCCGTCCCATTCCGGATTATCGTCACTTTCATTTTTATCAAGCTCTTTGACGATCTCTTTTATCTCTTGTTCTTCAATACTTTCGCCCGAAGGCTTAATACTGTCATCTGTATCTTTCATATATTCTCCTTTTCACAAAATCTTTCAAGTTCAAAGTTACCCTGCACTATTAAACTCAGCCAAAGCATCCTCTGATTTTTTTCATTTCGCAAGTAAGAACGATCTTATATTTTCTTTCACAAGCCGTAAAAATCTTATTATACATCAAGATTTTGTACATATTTTGCATTCTTTTCTATAAATTCCCTTCTGGGTTCTACCTTATCTCCCATCAGAATAGTAAACACCTCATCTGCCGCAGCAGCGTCTTCCATTTCTACTCTGAGCATTATTCTTGTCGATGGGTCCATAGTGGTTTCCCAAAGCTGCTGAGGATCCATCTCACCAAGACCTTTGTAACGCTGTATTTCGTATTTTCCGCCCAGCTGTGCCATTATCCTGTCTCTTTCTTCATCAGAATATGCGTAGTAATGGTCGCTCTTTCCCTTTGTTATTCTGTAAAGAGGCGGCTGAGCGATATATACATGACCTTCCTCGATAAGCGGACGCATGAAACGGAAGAAAAACGTCAGCATAAGTGTTCTGATATGAGATCCGTCTACATCGGCATCCGCCATTATTATTATTTTGCCGTATCTGAGCTTGCTCAGATCTATTTCATCACCGATACCGCAGCCGAGTGCTGTTATTACAGGCATAAGCTTATCATTGCCGTAAACTCTGTCCAGTCTTGCTTTTTCTACATTCAGCATTTTTCCCCAGAGAGGAAGTATTGCCTGAAATCTTCTGTCACGTCCGTTTTTGGCGCTGCCTCCCGCAGAATCTCCCTCTACGATATATACCTCTGTCTCGTCAACATTCTTTGACTGACAATCAGCAAGCTTACCGGGGAGTCCCGCGCCCTCCATTGCAGTTTTTCTTCTTGCAAGATCTCTTGCTTTTCTTGCTGCTTCTCTTGCCTTTGCCGCAGTTATAGCTTTGTCAAAAATAGCCTTTGCCGTAGCGGGATTTTCTTCAAGATACTGCTCAAGCTTATCGCTTATAAGCTTATCAACAAGTGTTCTTATGGAAGTATTTCCAAGCTTTGCCTTAGTCTGGCTTTCAAACTGCGCGTCCTTCAGCTTCACGCTGATGACAACCGTAAGTCCTTCTCTTATATCCTCACCGCTAAGGTTTTTATCTTCATCTTTAAGAATATTGAACTTTCTTGCATAGTCATTCATTACTCTTGTAAGTGCTCTTTTAAAGCCTTCCTCATGAGTACCGCCGTCTGTTGTATGTATATTATTTGCAAATGAAAGTATAAGTTCATTATAGCTTTCGTTATACTGCATTGCTATTTCGGCAGATGCGCTGTCATCGTCATTTTTTGCCGTAAAGTGCATGATATCGGTATGAATTACGTCAAGAGCTCTTTTTTTATGAATATAATCTACAAAGCTTGAAACGCCGCCTTCGTAGCAGAAATCATTGCTTTGTATATCATTTTCGTCTCTGAGATCTTTAAGCTCAATATGTATGCCTGCATTAAGAAAAGCCTGTTCTCTGAGTCTTGTGGAAAGTGTATCATAATCATATACAGTCGTTTCTGTAAATATCTCAGGGTCTGCCTTGAAGGTAACTATAGTACCTTTTTTATCTGTAGGCACGGTTTTTTCAAGCTCTGTTACCTGATTGCCTCTTTCAAAACGTTGTTTATATACAAACTCTCCGTCATACACTTCCACTTCGGTCCACTCTGAAAGAGCATTTACAACAGACGCACCAACACCGTGCAGACCGCCTGCGACCTTATATCCGCCGCCGCCGAATTTACCGCCCGCATGAAGTACCGTGAAAACGACCGTAACCGCAGGTATACCAAGCTTTGGCTGTATTCCTACAGGAATACCTCTTCCGTTATCGCTGACTCTTATAATATCTCCGGGGAGTATTTCTACATCTATTTTTGTGCAGTAACCTGCCAGAGCCTCGTCTATAGAGTTGTCTACGATCTCATAAACAAGATGATGCAGACCTCTCGGACCTGTTGAGCCTATATACATACCCGGTCTTTTTCTTACTGCCTCAAGACCTTCAAGTACCTGTATTTCGTCAGCTCCGTATTTTTCGTCAGTCTGAGAAATATCATTGTTTTCAAGATTCTCCAAGTTATCCATTATTTATTAACCTCCGGATTTATCTGGTCATTTTTTCCTCTCTCTTTTTTCTGCTTTAGTAAATTTTTCAGGTATAAATTTTACCGTAAGCGGAAACATCAGGAATGTGACAGTTATAACTATCATATCGGCAAGCATTATTATTACAGGAATGAAATTTTCACTGGACACCATTATTGCGGTATTTACTATTATAAGAAAAATACATACTATTGAAATCAGTATCATTCTGCCCCTGGTCTTATTGACCCTGAATTTTTTCTTGCAGTGATAACAAATACTTGTGCCGTTTTTCATACTGTTTACTTCTTTGTAGCTGTACACAGCTCCACAGTGCGGACATACAGGTAATTTCAGCAAAGCAGGCACCTCTTATTCTTCGCTTGTATCCTCGCTGCCCTTATCCTCGACTATTATGTCATCCGCAGCGTTCATGCTTCCCGTAATGTCTATATCAAGTCCCGAACTTATATCTTCAGACGGATCATTATTTTCGTAGTTTATCTCGCCCGTTTCATTCTTAATGCTGTTTTTGATATTCAAAAAGCTTGTTCCGAAATCTGCTCCTACATCAAGGTCAACAGGCTGTTCGGGAGTATAGTTCTGCTGCTTCTGTTCAGGTATTGGACTGATCTTTCTGTGAAGCTTTTTAACAGCAGACTTATCATTGCAGGGCTCAAGCTTCACAAACCACGGAACTATGAGATAAAATAATAAAAAGGGTGCCAATACAAACAGAATACCCCACGGACTTCCATGATCACCGAACATTGAATACAGGAAAAGTATGAGGAATGAAATTACTACAGTTGCACTGGCTATTCCATAGATAGACTTGTTTATAACAACATTTGATATACAGTTGCAGCCCGAGCAGCAGTGTTCACCCTTTGTTTTAAGTATGGAAGCCCCGAAATATGACACTTTTCTGTGACAATAAGGACAATTTGTAAGCAAACTTTTTGACATAATATCGATCCTTTCTTTTAATAGCTGTAAGCCCTTTTCATAAGAGTGGCAGGGGACAGCTGGCATATATATATTTTCTGGTCTTCCTCTTCTTTACATACAATAAATGATTTTGGAAGATCGCTGCATACGTTAATGATTTTTCCCTTGTTTTGTGCTGCTGTCAGATAATCTCTTGTTTTGTATGACAGTGTTGCATTATCAAGGTCGAAAATACCCACTATGCTTTCGGTATTTATTACAGTATCCATGCCTATATGCAAATACATTATACAAGTTCCTTTCCGAGTATGATCTTATTCTCAGGAAATATTACTGCCGAAAGGCTTATCGGACAAGACGCCGTTGTCTACATAAACAGTATTGTCTGATTTTACTGTCTTTTCACAGCAGGTTATAAATACCTGCATACCGCTGAGCTTTGTGAGCAAAAAATTCTGTCTTGAAACATCCAGCTCGCTCAGTACGTCATCAAGCAGTATTACAGGCTTTTCTCCTTTTTCTTCTCCCAAAACTGCTGCTTCTGCGAGTTTTAGTGAAAGCACTGCTGATCTCTGCTGACCCTGTGATCCGAAGGTTTTCGCATCACGTTCGTTTATTTTTATGGTCAGGTCATCTCTGTGTACGCCTGATGTTGTATATCCGCATTTTATATCTTCTTCCTGCTTTTGAGTCAGTTTTTGCAGGCTAAGTTCGTATATTTCTTTTTCATCCGCATCTGATGATGCCTTACAGTTTATTTTGTAATCTATTTCTAATTTTTCTTTTCCCTGACTTATGCCGTCATAGAAGCCGACAGCAAAGGTACTTAGTTTTTTTATATATTCTGCCCTTTTAGCAGCTATTTTTGCTCCTGCGGCAGCCAGCGACTCATCCCATATTGAAAGCATTTCTTTCAGACTGTTATTTTCCGGTATTGTTCTTAAAAGATTATTTCTTTCATTCAGTATCTTTTTGTATCTGAGCAGTACCGATGCATACATAGGGTCTGTCTGACATATTGCCCCATCAATAAAAGATCTTCTTTCTTCCGGTCCGCTTTTTACAAGTGTCAGATGATCGGGAGAAAATACCACAGCACAAAATTTTCCTATTATCTGTGAAAGATATGATCTCGGGATCCTGTTAAGTGAAGCCCTGCGTTTTCCTTTTTCTATTCTTATTTCAAGCTCCTGATCCCGTCCTTCGGTAAAGAATAATGTCTTTATTACAGCATGATCCTTACCGAAGGCTATCATATCCTTTTCTTTTGAGCCTCTGAAAGATCTTCCGCCTGTAAAAAGCCATAAACATTCAATGATATTAGTTTTGCCTTGCGCATTATTTCCGCAGATAACGTTTATTCCTTTTTCGGGAGTAAAAACCGAGTCATTCAGGTTTCTGTAATTCCTGAATTCTAATTGCTTTACATACAAATCAGCACACCTCAAAAATTTCTCCGTTAAATTCAGCTGCGTCTTTTCTTCTGAGTTTCTTTCCTCTCATTGTGCAGACTTCGCCGTTTACTTTTACCTCGCCGTTTTGTATAGAAATTTTAGCGTGTCCGCCTGTTTCCACACAGCCCGAAAGCTTCAGAAACTGATCAAGTCTTATATATTCCTCATTATCTTTTATTCTTATTTTCTTTATTGTCATTTTGTTAACCTCATAGGCAGAAGCAGGAAGAGAAACGAATCTCCCTCTGTAGGTGTTACTACCATAGGACTCAGTGAACCGTTAAGTTTCAGAACAACTTCATCTGTTTCGCTGTATCTCAGGGCGTCAAGCAGGAATCTGTTATTGAATCCTATCTCAACACTTTCACCTTCCACGGTTACTTCTGTTTCATCGGTTGCCTGACCGAGTGTTGTATTACAGCTTGTTTTTATGTATCCGTTGTCTATAAGGCAGCGGATAGGACTTTTCATTTTATCTGTGAGCAGAAGTGACATTCTTTCTATCATATTTATGATTTTTCTTGTATTTATTTTCAGCTCGGTTGCATGAACTCTGGGGATAGAGGTTTTATAGTTCATGAATTCTCCTTCTATCAGTCTTGATATGAGAGAATAGCTTCCTATATTGAACGCTATATGTCTTCCGCTTACTGTTATTTCAACATTTTTGGTATTTTCATTTATAAGCTTTGTTATTTCATTAAGAGATTTACCGGGAACTATAAAGGTTTTTTCTCCTTCATAGTCTATGTTTTCTGTTCTTATTGCAAGTCTGTATCCGTCAACGGACACTATTCTGATTTTTTTATCTCCTATTTCAAAAAGAGAGCCTTTATGGGCAGGTTTTGTATCTTTATCTGATACTGCATATATGGTCTGTCTTATCATTGAGTCAAGTGTTTCACCATCGATATTTATTACATCGCTGCTGTTTACCATTGTTATCTCGGGATAATCAGCTGACGGCATACCTATTATCTTATAGTCTACTTTGCCGCTTTGTATATAAACTATAAATTTTTCATCTACATCTATAGTTATTTCATCTTCGGGGAGTTTTCTTATAATTTCGGAAAACAGCTTTGCTGCAATTACTGCTGCCCCTTCTTTTATAACTTTGGCTTCTATTGTTGTTGTTATACATATATCCAGGTCATAGCCGTACAGCTTTAGCTTATTTTTTTCTGCTTCAATAAGTATTCCCTCAAGCGCAGGGTTTGATGACTTTGCTGATACTGCTCTTTGAACATTTGTAACTGCTTCTGTTAATTTATTGCGGTTACATACGAATTTCATATTGATCCTTTCCTTTCTTCGGAAAATCTATAAATAGAAAAGATATATTTATAGTAATAGTAGTAGGGGCTGTTGAAATGTTAAAAACCTGATTTTTCTGTTTATTTATCTTGATTTTCGTTACTTTTTTGTGTTGAAAAACTGTGGACGCTGTTAGTTAAAAGTTTTTGACAATTTTAACTTCTTAACAATGCGGTTGAATCATGTTGGTTAATTGTTGAAAAAAAGTTGAAATGAAACGACCTTTGATTTTTCTGTTTTCAACCGCAAATGTTGAATTGTTAAAAAACTTTCAACAGGTTGTTTATCTGTTCTTTATATTCTTTATTATATCGTCCACTGTAGCTTTCAGCTTAGGATCCTTGTCCATATTCTTTTCTATCTGTTTCAGTGCATATACTATTGTTGAGTGATCACGTCCGCCGAACTCTTCTCCTATAAGGTTCATTGACATATTGGTGATCTCTCTTACAGCATATATTGCGATCTGTCTTGCGTTTGATATATTTGAATTACGTTTTGACGAACGTATATCGTCACCTGTAAGTCCGAAATGTCTTGCCACTTCATCTATTATCATTTCCACTGTCAGCGGCGGCGGCTGGTCATTGTTGAGTATTTCTGATATGGTTTTCTGTGCGATATTTATGGTTATCTTATCTCCGTAAAGCTGGTTTTTTGCTTTAAGCTTTTTTACTACGCCCTCAAGCTGACGTATATTGCTCTTGAGTCTTGTTGCAATATATTCCGTAACATCCGCAGGCAGTTCTATCTGCAGAAGTTCTGCCTTTCTTCTTATGATAGCTATTCTTGTTTCAAAATCCGGCGGCTGTATATCTGCAATAAGTCCCGATTCAAATCTGCTCCTCAGTCTGTCCTCAAGTGTTTTTATCTCTTTCGGAGGACGGTCAGATGTAAGTACTATCTGACATTTTGCCTCATATAGAGTGTTGAATGTGTGGAAAAACTCTTCCTGAGTGGATTCCTTACCTGCAATGAACTGTATATCGTCCACTAAAAGCACATCTGACTGACGGTATTTCTGACGGAATTCTATATTGGACTTTTTCATGAGAGCTTCTACAAGCTCATTTGTAAAATCTTCGCCTTTTACGTATATTACTTTCTTTTTGGAATCGTTTTTTTGTATCTCATTCCTTATCGCATACAGAAGGTGAGTTTTACCCAGTCCCGAATTACCGTATATAAAAAGCGGATTATACGCATGTCCCGGATTTGTTGCTACTGCAAGTGAAGCTGCGTGTGCAAATTTATTTGACGAACCTACTATAAATGTATCGAATGTGAACTCATAGTCGGCATCTACAATATTTTCCGCATTTTCCTTCACAGGTGTTATTACTTCATCCGGCACAGTCACAACTATCTCGATACCCTCACCGAAAACACTGGCAAACGCGTCATTCAGAAGCTGCATATATCCTCTGAGCAGTGTTTGTCTGTGAAATTCGGCAGGAACCATAAGTATTGCTTTTCCTTCTGCAAAATCCATATTTACAGGTTTGATTTTACTAATCCATGTGTTATAGGCAATCTGGGTTATATGCTGTTTACAATATTCGCATATAACGTCCCATGCTTCATTAAATGAATCCATAAGATATTTCTCCTGTTTATTATTTATTATTCCGACAATTCATGTCGTTTTAAGCGTTCTGTATCTTGATTATGCAGGGAATGAGGTCATCTGCGGTCAGCAGATCCGGTAAAAAGACACTAAATATACTGATGTCTGAAGATTACAGAAATATTATACTATTATCAGATAAATTCCCTGAAATATAAAGATACTTATACAAGACTAATTATATCATAAAGTTTTTAACTTTTCAACATCTAATGTTCATTATAAATCATTTACTATTCATATTTTTGGCATATTCACTGCTTTTTTGACAAAAAAATTATATTTATCCCCAAAAAACGCCCGTTTTTGGGGATACTTTTACCACATCGGCTTATTATTGTCAGAAAAAAGATATTGAAGATCATTTTATATAAGTTTAATTTATTCAAGCTGATATTTTTCCGGCGTGATGTGGGACCTTCAAAGTGTTCAAAATGGATACCGCAGTTCATATTTTTGACCATTATGTCATCCCGGGTGTAAGCGAGGAATCTTTAACACGAAAGCAGATATACCGGAAAAGATATCTCCCTGCTTTGCTCATGGAAATGACAATTGGATTTTATTAATGACGTTAGATCATCTCCGGATGATTTATCCTGACGTTCTCCTGCATTTTTTTGCATAATATTTTAATGCCGTATCAAATGCAAGTTATTTTGACGAAAAACTTGTTTTTTGTATGCCTTAAATTAAAAAACCGTAGAAAAACTTACAATTAAGAAAGAAAATTTCAAATTATTATTGACAGAAGCGGCATTTATAGTTTATAATTTTACGGTGCAAGGTTGTATCCTTATGTATTTCAGGATACTTTTTTGTATCAGCTTTGAAAGGAGGAATTTTCGTGCTGAGAACATATCAGCCTAAGAAGCTCCACAGAAAGAAGGAGCATGGCTTCAGAAAGAGAATGGCTACTGCTAATGGACGCAAGGTGCTTGCCCGCCGCAGAGCAAAGGGAAGGAAAAGACTTTCTTACTGATGTTTTTTCCGTATGATCGCATTCGGCTAATATATTGCTCATAGGCAGAAGGATCGGTTGATCAGCTTGGGTGAAATTATCACTTTAAAAAGAAATAATGATTTTCGCAGACTTTATTCAAAAGGTCGCAGCTATACTTCTGCTGTTCTTGTGACTTATGTATTGAAAAACAGATGCAAGTCTACCAGAATAGGTATTACAACAAGTAAAAAGATAGGTAAGGCCGTTTTGCGTAACAGATCCCGCAGAATTATCAGAGAAGCTTATCGTATGATTGCGGATGATGTACGGCAGGGGGTAGATCTGGTCTTTGTTGCCAGAGGTAAGACGCCTTTTGTCAGCAGCAATGATATTCTGCGAGCTATGAAGAAAGAGCTGAAAGAGGCGGGTGTTTTAGAATGAAGCGCCCGCTTATTTGGCTTATAAGATTTTATAAGAAGCATATATCTCCTAAAACTCCTCCGTGCTGTAAATACTACCCGACTTGTTCCACCTATGGTATTCAGGCTATTGAGAGATTCGGCGCCGTCAAGGGTTCGGCTCTGACTGTATGGAGAATATTGCGATGCAATCCTTTTTCGGCAGGAGGGTATGATCCTGTACCCGAACATAAAAAAAATAAACGAATTGTATATGATGATAAGATCAGATGATTTTTGTCTTCCTGCTGTATATCGGGTAAAAGGTGAAGGGAATGGTTTTATTTAATGGAAGTTGTTTTTAATTTTATCGGAGGGATATTCGGCTACATCCTGTGGTCGGCGTTCTACCTTACCAAGAATTACGGTATAGCTATTATTTTATTTACTATTGTTATTAAGGCTTTATTATTCCCGTTTTCTGTAAAGCAGCAGAAGTCTATGGCTTCTAATGCAAGGTTTCAGCAAAAACAGAAGGAAATAATGGATAAGTACAGAAATGACCGTGTAAAAGCCAATGAAGAAATACAGAAGCTTATGGCAAAGGAAAATGTAAGTCCCACAGCAGGCTGTATGCCCATGCTTGCACCTATGATCGTGCTTTTCGGTATTTACTACTCGGTTATTAATCCTCTTACAAATACTCTCCATATTGCTTCCGACAAGGTCAGCAGTGCTCTTGCAAGTATAAGCACTCTGCCCGGTATCGGCACCACCATTAACGGAAGATACGGCGAGATCAGTATAGTAAAGTATTTTTCATCATTACAGAATTATCTTAAAGTTGACGGAAAGCCTGTATTTGACAGTAATGACGCTGCAAGTATCAGCGATTTCAGTCAGGGCTTCAATTTCTGCGGTCTTGATCTTCTCGGTACTCCAAGTCAGAGTTCCTGGGAATCTATGCTGTGGCTGATACCTGTGCTTTGTTTCCTTACTTCTGTCGGCAGTATGATAATCATGCAGATAATCAACGGTACAAAAATGCAGGGCTGTATGGTTCTTATGATAGTTCTTATGCCGCTTTTTACTGCATGGATCGCGTACAGTGTGCCCGGTGCTGTAGGCTTTTACTGGGTAGTATCAAATGTTCTCGGTTTTGTTCAGTCTCTTATAATGAGCAAATTCTATAGTCCAAGCATAATGGAAGCCAAAGCAGAGGCACAGAGAGTTGTCCTGAGAAGGGAACAGGAGGCTAAGGCAGAATTTATTGAAGCACCTGAATTTGACGCTATGATGGAGTCCGCAGGTTCTGAGATCAGAGATGATAATAAGAAAAAGAATACGGTAAAGAAAAGTAATAAGTCAAAGAAATCCGCAAAAACAAATGATAAAAGCAGTTATCTGGGCAGAAAAAGATAACAGGAGGTAATGGAAATGATCAAAGAAGTTAAAATCACAGCGGAAACATTGGAAGAAGCTCAGCAGCAGGCAAAAGCAGAACTTAAATCGGAAAACATACAGATAGAGGTACTTCAGCAGCCCGAAAAGAAGAAGCTTTTCTTTGGCGGCAAGCCTGCCATTATACGTGCATACATTGAACTTACTCCGCTTGAATGTGCAAAGAATTATCTTTCCGGAATACTTGATAATCTGGGAATTGGCAGCTATGAGATCAATGCCGAAGAGGTAGAAGGCGGAGCTGTTATAAATATTGAAGGCGATGATATAGGTTTTATCATAGGCCACAGAGGAGAGACTCTGGATGCTTTGCAGTACCTTACAGGTCTTGTTGCAAACCATGTTGACAATGAGTATTACAGGATCTCTATAAATATCGGTAATTATCGTGAAAAAAGAGAAAAGACTCTTGAGATTCTCGGCAGAAAGCTTGCTTTCAAAGCCTGCAAGACAGGTATGAAAACTTCCCTTGAGCCTATGAATCCTTATGAAAGAAGAATTATCCATACTGCCGTACAGAAGGTAAGGGGAGCTATTTCATGGAGCGAAGGCGAAAATCTCCAACGTCATGTAGTTATAGGTCCTGATCCCGATTATAAGCCCAGCTATAGGGACAGAGGCGGTTACAGAGGCAAGAGAAGCAGCAACTTCAATAAAGACGGCTCATATAACCGTAAACCCCGTACAACAGGATATCAGCGCAGACAGTACAGCGACGCTGAATCTCATCCCCAGGACAGTATGTTCAGCAGCTTTGAAAACGACAGTTCTTCCGAAAGTGTAAGAAGAAGCATTAATGAACGTCCTGACACTTCTCTTTACGGAAAAATCGAAATAAAGAAATAATTAAATCAATGCACCTCATCTGAGGTGCATTTTTAACAAATAAAGCTTGTATATGGAGTGATATTATAAATGGAACATACTATTGCTGCAATATCTACACCTAACGGTATTGGCGGAATGGGTGTAATAAGAATATCGGGAGAAAATGCTCTTGATGTAGCCCAGAGTGTTTTCATTTCTGTTTCCGGAAAAAAATTGACCGAAATGAAAGGCTATACCGCATCTTTCGGTAAAATTGCAGATAACGGAGAAATAATAGACGAAGCTGTGGCCCTTGTGTTCAGAGCACCCCACAGCTATACCGGGGAGGATGTTGTTGAGATATCATGCCACGGAGGTATCTATCTTACAAGACGGGTACTTCGCGCAGTTTTATCTCACGGCGCAAAGCCTGCGCAGGGCGGTGAATTTACCAAAAGAGCTTTTCTCAACGGAAAAATGGGTCTGACCGAAGCAGAATCCGTTATGGATATAATTTCTGCATCAGGTTCACAGTCTGCCAGAGCTGCACTGTCTGCTATGGAAGGCAGTCTCAGGAAAAGAATTGACAGCGTTCGAAATGAACTGATCGGACTTGCTGCTCATCTTTCGGCATGGGCAGATTATCCCGAAGAGGAGATTCCTGAGATAGATGAAGATACCCTGAGATCAGGACTTGAAAAATGCAGGAAAGAACTGGAAAAGCTTCTTTCCACCTATGATGCAGGAAAGATAATGAGAGAGGGCGTTGATACTGTAATAGCAGGCCGTCCAAATGTGGGTAAATCTACCATTATGAATCTGCTGGCTGGATGTGAACGTTCGATAGTAACTGATATACCGGGAACGACCCGTGATATAATTGAAGAAACTGTTATGCTTGGTAATGTTCCGCTAAGACTGTCCGATACTGCGGGGTTGAGAAATACTGATGATGTTGTGGAAAGTATTGGTGTAAAAAAAGCAAAGGAAAGGCTTCTTTCCGCCGGACTTATATTTGCAGTCTTTGACGCTTCTGCCGAACTCACTGTTGAAGACAGAGAACTTATAGATTTGCTTGAAAATGCGCCTGCTGTTGCCATAATAAATAAGACAGATCTTGATTCCAGGATTGACAGCGAATATATCAAAAGCAGAGTAGGACATACCGTTTTTATTTCTGCAAAAAATGATAAGGATACAGATGAGCTTGAAAAGGCCGTTGAGGAAATTGCAGGTACGTCAGAGCTTGATACCTCTCAGGGTATACTTGCCAACGAAAGGCAATATAATGACGCGCAGTCAGCCCTTGCAAGTGTTGAAGAGGCTTTATCTGCTCTTGAAATGGGTATTACATTTGATGCAGTTACTATTGTTATTGAAGATGCAATAAACTGCCTGCTGGAACTTACAGGTGAAAGAGTAACCGATACGGTTGTAGATCAGGTATTTTCTCATTTCTGTGTCGGTAAATAGTATATAAAAAAAATTTGGGCACACCGAACAGCTCGGTGCGCCCGCTTTTCATATCAGCCGATAGGCATTTGTGGAAGTTCGTTATCATCGGGTTCAGATGTTGTAATTACATCCTCCACAGAAAAATTAATTATTTCAAGCTCTGCCTCTTCATAATTTAGCTTCATATACATTTCTTCCTTTCTTTAAATTATTTATTAATCAAAAAAGTTATTTGCCTTTTGATTGTAAAGATATAGTGCCTTTACAGTTTTGAGCAGCTTATCATCGTTTGAGTAATTGAGAGCATTATAAACATATGTCATACCACTGAATGTAATCGTGCAGTCTCCGATCTCAGCAGTATACGGCTCATCAAGATTCTGTGCGGAAATGTTTTTTAGCTCTATATAATAGGACTTTCCTTTGCTTACGGGAGTCACTGTTTCGTTTTCAACTTTTACTTCAAAACTGTTGATATCTGCTGCAGTAAAATAAATTCGGAATGTTGTTTTTGAATCCAGTATAAGGGATGTACCTGTAAGCTTTACGCCTGACGGAAGTTCCCCACTTGATGCAAGCTTAAACTTTGATATCTCATCATTCTGCGCAGTTATTTCGGGAAGCTGAGCAGCAGCTGCCGTTTCACTTAACTCTGTTCCGTCCAGAAAAGCAGAAGCATATTCGCCATATATCTCAGTAGCTGACACAAGTTCTTTAAGACTATCACTAAGTGATGACATACTCTTTGCTATATCAATATAATCCTGAACAGAGTATACTGCGGTACTATTCTTGTATGCTATATCTTTTGCATTAAGAAGTGTCATTGTATTGTTACTGCTGTCTTTTATGACAAGACTTACATCTTCTTTCATCTGTGTTGCATCAAGAGGATAAGTGAGTTTGTACAAACCGGCTGTTTCTCCGCTTGTTATCTTGTCATTTGTAGAAAGACGTACCTGAACATCACCATTTACACCGCTGAGATAAGCAGTTATTCCTTTATTTACAAGAATATCGGATATGCTGATATAATAATTCAGTCCGATATCACCCTCAAGGGTAAGGCTTATATTTTTAACAACAGGATCATAATCTTCCCATGAATAACCTGAGCCGAATATCATTGATTTACCGCTGAATACCATTCCGGGGTCATCGCTTCCGGGATATCTGTTATTACTGCTGCGTTCTTCTGTAAACAGCACATTGCAGCTTTCGGCATATTCTTCCGGTACTACCATCTTATAGGTTGTGACATCAGATAATTTTGTCATCAGAGTTCCCGGCCATCCCTTATATTCTCCGTTTGTATTGTAGATATAGGCATATACCTGACTCCAGTTATATGATGAATTGTCAAAGTAAATACTTACTTCTGTGCTTCGATCTTTTTTAGTATATGTATATACCTGAGAAACTTCATTATTATCGGAGTCAACTGCTGTAAGAGTAACGGTTACATCGTCACCGAAATCCGTGTCTTCACCGATAGTTATAACATCACCGTCTGTAAATGATCCGGTTTTTCCTTCTGACGTAGTATAAACGGCATTTGTAACCTTGTTTGCTTTCAGTGTTACATCAAGTGTATCGGTCGTAAATGATGTTCCCGAAGCGGGAGATGCCGATACGCTGCCTGCAGCTATTTCATCATTTACAAGAACTGCAATACCTGTTGAACCGATAGTACCGGTTATTGTTGCAGATGTTACTGTCCACTTGTTTCCTGTTATGGTGTCGGTGTATGTACCTGCCGCGGTTGTACTTCCGCCGTTTGTAAGGCTGACGCTTTTGTTGCTTCCGCTATGAGCTGCAACTACAGCACCCTGTTCTCTGCATACTACAGCACAGTCATTGCTGACAACAAAATATTCACTTTGTCCGTACATGAGATTATGGAAGTGGTTTACTTCGGCTACTTCGGAAGATGTAAAGTGAGTGCTGCCTTTGACACCGAGCAGAATATCGTTCTTATTCTTTTCAAAAGGTCTTGAGAAGTATAGAGCAGTCGCACCATCGCGGCTTGCAGCAATAGCATACGCTCTGTCTATAACATTCTGATCAATTTCTCCTGAATAACCATAGTCTGTAGGCAGATTGCTGTATGTGTCATGACTTTCGCCCCAGTATACAAGCTTGTCACTTGATAATCCTCTTGCAGCCCAGTTAGCATATGATGGCGCGCTTGATCCTCCGTTAAACCAATCCCTCAGTGTTTTACCATAATGATCGTCTGTAACGCTCATGTATGTATTATACTCTTTCATAAGGGTTACATTTCGTTCATCACTGCTGCTGCCAGGATCGCCTAATATCTCGCCGTAATTGAACATTTTGTTCATGTACTGGTTATCATCATTCAGAACACTTGCAAAGAAATTATCTCCCTCACTTGGCAGACCTATATGCTTTGCGGCATCCCAGCGTATACCGTCAACACCTGTTTCATAAAGCTCAGTAACGTAGTTTCTTACACATTGCTGAACATATGAATTTTCGGTATTCAGGTCGGGCATACCTAAAGATTTATGAGTTTCAGTGTCTCGGCTTCCCAAATTACTGGTATCTGTCGAATGCCAATATTCATCAGGTTTCAGATCTTCCTGTATGTTTGAATGATCTCCTGCTAAATGATTTGCTACAACATCGACAACTATCTTTATACCATAATTATGGGCTTCTTCGCACAAAGATCTCAATTCTTCTTTAGTACCTAACGGATTATCATTTCCTATATAGAATCCAAGAGGCTGATATAGCCACCACCAACAGGTAGTATCTCCTCCCATCTGAGCAGGTGAAGTCTGCACAGATGTAAATCCGGCAGCCGCAATATTCGGCAGCTCTGCTTTAATGTCATTATATGTCCAGTCAAAACAATGAAGGATCGTACCATCCTGAACATTTGACATAAGGCCATAGTTAGTTTCAGCTGCATTTACTTCTACAGGCTGTACAGTTACTGTACCAATAGCAGCGGCAGATGTAAGCATTGTACCTGATAGTATGAAGCTGAGCACTTTCTTACTTATCTGATTTTCTTTTGATATTGTCCGTAATACCATTCTTTTCACACTCCTTTTTACGTATATTCGGACTTATAATACTACCCTTATTCTACCATAAATCCACACTAGTGTAAAGAAAAAACTAATTTCATCGATAATGAAAAATTTCTGACTTCTATGATATTCCTATGTTTCACGTGAAACCTTTTAATTAATTAGGAATTAGCCGATAACAAAAGTAACAACCGCGAAAAGTAAAGGTTGCAGCGATGTGCCCGGAGCGGATGCGCAGCGGAGCGACCCCCGCGTTTTAGGACAATTAAACTCTTCAATAACTTTGAGTGAGGAACTTAAAATAACAGCCGATAAAAAAGTAACAACCGCGAAAAGTAAAGGTTTCAGCGACGTGCCCAGAGCGGATGCGAAGCGAAGCGACCCCCGCGTTTTAGGGTCCAGCGTCACGCTGGCCGGTGCTGGTTGACAAAGGGGGGATGTAATGTTAAAATTTATACAGTTGATTATAAATATAAGTTGATTATAAATATAATATGTTGGATATAATATTTATAGGATGGGGGTGTATATTACGAAATCACTTATTTTTAAATGTGCTGCCGGTGTTTTTGCTGCTGTTATTGCAGCAGGCTTGATATGTTCGGATAAGATGACATATGAACCAAAATCGGAAAATCATTCTGTTTATGCCGCAGATCAGTTTATTCTAAGTCAGCATGAAGTGACGTTGGGAAAAGGTGAATCTATGAGGCTTTATACTAATAAAAATGTTGTTTTTGTATCATCTGATACAGATATAATTTCTGTTACAGAGGACGGAATTGTTACAGCAAATAACACAGGTAAAGCTTATATTACAGCCCGTTCTGAAAACGCTGAACAAGTATGCAGTATCGAGGTCAAAAATGAACCTGATAATGTTGACGTAAACATTAAAGATATTACTGTGGGCATTGGCGAAACACTCATTATCAATGCAATTATTCCCGAAAACACTGCATCATATGAAAAAACATTTTTTACCGGAGATAAAAGCATTGTTGAATATAATTCCGATATCAATCAATTCAAAGCTATCTCTGACGGTAAAACCAAAATAGGTATAACTTTGTATAATGGAAAGACTGCGGAATGTAATGTTACAGTATTGAAAGCACCTGAATACGTATCATTAAGCGTAAACAATATTATCATGAGTGTCGGAGAAAATATAAAGCTTAATGCCATAACCCCCGAAGGCTGCGGAGGAAAAATAACATTCAGCTGCAATAATGAAAAAATCATCAAAAACGATGACTCGGGAAATATAACAGCACTTGACAAGGGTGAGGCAACAATAACTGTTACAACATATAACGGCAAAACAGATAAATGCAGAATAATAATTAAGGATGAACCTGAAGATTTTGAACTCAGTAAAAAAGAAATTAATTTAAGAGAAGGAAAACGAACAACACTCAGGGTAAAACTGCCTGAAGGTACTGCGTCATACGGCATGAAGTTCCTGACAGATGATACCGATATCATCAATATAAAGCAATCAAATGAAACTGCAATAATTGAAGCTGTAAAAGAAGGCAAAGCAATCATTAAAGTCAAACTTCATAACGGAACAGAAAAGAGCTGTAATGTAACAGTAACAAAAGGACCTGTTATTGAGATAATAGACGGTGTAACATATATGGACGGTATCCTTATTGTAAATAAATCATATCCGCTGCCGAAGAATTATGGAAACGGTCTTGATAAAAAAGCAGAATCAGCTTTTAACAAAATGGCCGCAGATGCCTTGAAGGACAATATTTCATTAAGAATAGTATCGGGTTACAGAAGTTATGATACTCAAGCCGAACTTTATGAGAGCTACTGCATACGAAGCGGTCAGAAGGAAGCGGACAGATTTTCCGCAAGACCGGGACATTCAGAACATCAATCCGGACTTGCAATGGATATAAACAGTGTTTACGACTCATTTGCTTTTACGGAAGAAGCAAAGTGGCTAAAAGATAATTGTTATAAATACGGTTTTATAATCAGATATCCTGAGGATAAGGAAGATATAACCGGTTATAAATACGAAAGCTGGCATATCCGATATGTAGGCAGAGAACTTGCTGAATACCTGTATAAAAACAACCTTACCCTCGAAGAATACTTTGGCATAAAATCCGAGTATCAGACTTAGTTTATAGCTTGTAGCATAATGATATATGCTTCCGTTGGAGTCAAAAAGTCAAAGCTGCAAAGAAATCAGTCAAAATGTATAGCGCAAAAGTTTCGCCCGCCTTTTCAAAGGCGGCGGGTCCAGGGCAGAGCCCTGGCAGGGTGCAGGGACGGAGTCCCGCGCGGGGGAAAGGGGCGGCAGCCCCTCCGTAAAAGCAGGAAGAAGATTAGTAAATAAAAAAAGAAGATTAGAAAATAAAAGAAAGAAGATTAGAAAATAAAAGAAAGAAGATTAGAAAATAAAAGAAAGAAGATTAGTAAATAAAAGGAAAAGGGAGAAGAAGAAAAATGAAATTTTTGGCAGGAGAGTTTGATGTTGCGGTGATAGGAGCAGGTCATGCAGGAATAGAAGCAGGACTTGCGGCAGCGAGACTGGGATGTAAGACAGGAGTATTTACCATAAATATGGATGCAGTAGGGAATTGCCCTTGTAATCCTTCAATAGGAGGTACGGCAAAAGGGCATCTTGTAAGAGAGATAGACGCTCTTGGCGGTGAAATGGGTAAAGCGGCAGATGAATGTTTTTTGCAGAGCAGGATGCTGAATAAAGGCAAAGGACCTGCCGTACATTCCCTCAGAGCTCAGATCGACAGAAGGGCATACAGTACAAGAATGAAACATACTCTTGAGCTGCAGGACAACCTTGAACTAAGACAAGCAGAAATAACCGACCTGATAAAAGATGAGGACGGTATGTGGGTGCTTACAACAAGACTTGAAGCTATGTACAGGGCAAAGGCTGTTGTGCTGGCTACAGGTACATATCTGGGCGGAAAAATATATGTAGGTGATGTTTCATATGAAAGCGGTCCTGACGGTATGTTCCCGTCAAAATATCTTCCCGATGCGCTTGAAAAAATGGGAATGAGCATAAGACGTTTCAAAACAGGTACACCTGCAAGAGTTCTTCGTTCAAGTATAGATTTTACCGATCTTGAAGAGCAAAGCGGTGACGACCCGATAGTCCCTTTTTCATATGATACAGATGACCCGGGCGAAAATAAAGTAAAATGCTATGTAAGCTGGACAAACGAAAATACTAAAAAAGTTATTCTCGATAACATCAACCGATCTCCTATGTACAGTGGAAAAATCGAAGGTATCGGTCCTCGCTACTGTCCGAGCATTGAAGATAAAATTGTCAGATTTTCCGATAAGCCAAGGCATCAGCTGTTTATAGAACCGTGCGGTCTTGATACTGAGGAAATGTATATACAAGGTATGTCATCATCGCTGCCGGAGGATGTGCAGCTTGCCTTCTACCACACTATAAAAGGACTTGAAAACTGTACTGTAATGCGTCCTGCATATGCAATAGAATACTTCTGCGCCGACCCGGTTCAGATGAACAGTACACTTGAATTCCGTGAATTTTCGGGGCTGTACGGCGCAGGTCAGTTCAACGGCAGCTCGGGTTATGAGGAAGCCGCAGCTCAGGGACTTGTTGCAGGTATAAATGCCGCACTTAAAATTCTGGGAAAGGAACCCTTTATTCTCGACAGAGCAAGTTCTTATATCGGAACTCTTATAGATGACCTTGTAACAAAAGGCTGTAATGACCCTTACCGTATGATGACTTCAAGAAGTGAATACAGACTTATACTTCGTCAGGATAATGCAGATGTGAGATTGACTCCGCTGGGAAGAAAAATAGGTCTTATAACAGATAAACGCTGGGAAAAATATAATGCCAAGCTGAACAGGGTTCAGGCAGAACTTCAAAGAGTCAGAACCACCGTATTGTCTCCTACAGATGAACTAAATGCAATTCTGAAAGAAAACAATACATCAGAAGTAAAAACAGGCATACGTCTGTGCGATCTTATAAAACGGCCTCAGCTTAGCTTTGAGGTTCTGACTCCTGTTGATAAAACACGAACCGAAACCGACAGAAGTGTTCTTGAACAGGTTGAAATAGAAATAAAATATGAGGGGTATATTAAACGTCAGCTGATAATAATAGATCAGGTTCGCAGACTTGAATCAAAGCTTTTGCCGTCTGATATTGATTATTCCAAAATTGACGGACTTCGCCTTGAAGCAAGGGAAAAGTTAAATAAAGTCCGTCCTGAGAATATCGGTCAGGCAGGACGTATTTCGGGAGTCAGCCCAGCTGATATATCTGTGCTTGTTATATACCTGTCCACCCTCTCCCATAACACGAAAGGAAAAGAAAATGATAAATGATATAATCAAAAACTGGTGTGATGAAAATAATATAATAATTACAAATACCAAACTTGAAAAATTTGAAGAATATGCAAAACTGTTAAAGGAATGGAATGAAAAAATGAATCTTACTGCCATAACTGATGATGAGGGTATCGCAGTAAAGCATTTTATAGACAGTATATCATTGCTTAAATATATAAAATTTGAGAATAATTCAAAAGTAATTGATATCGGAACAGGAGCAGGTTTTCCGGGAATACCTCTGAAAATAATGCAGCCCGAAATTGAACTTACGCTTCTTGACAGTCTTAATAAAAGACTTATATTCCTTGATGAGGTATGTAAAAAGCTGGAACTTAACGGTTCTCTTGTTCACGGCCGCGCAGAAGAACTGGGGCGTGATGAATCGTATAGGGAGAAATATGATATTGCCGTTTCCAGGGCTGTAGCTAATCTTCCCGCACTCTGCGAATACTGTTTGCCGTTTGTAAAGGTGGGCGGAAGTTTTGTTTCAATGAAAGGTCCTGACGGTGAAAATGAAGTTGATGCGTCCGAAAATGCTTTCAACATTTTAGGCGGAAAAGTTGAAAAGTTATACAGGACTGATCTTCCCGATAACAGTAAAAGAATCATAATTTCCGTAAAAAAGATTGCAAATACACCGTTAAAATACCCCAGAAGAGGTACAAAAATAAGTAAAAATCCACTTTGAAAACATTAATGTTGAATTTGTGGAAAAAACAGCTGAAGTTTTCAACATTTCAAAAATCGGATGTTGAAAACTTCATTTTTTATGGTTTTATTCTTTTTATTTAGATACTTTGAAATCCGCTTAAATAAAGACTTTTTTAGCTATTTCTGATAAAAACGCACAAGCTTTTAATTTTTCCACACCCTGTTTGAAAAATGTTGAAAACTTGGAGGAGTTGGTCACAAAAGATATTATATTAAATCCTGAATTTTAATGTAATTGATTTTTTAAAATTATCCTCATGACATTTCAAACACATACAGGAAACCTCTAAGTAATTATACAAATCAAAAAATATCTCTTGATGGCGCTTCAAAATGACAATAAACTGTTGTTAATTTTAAACTTCATTTTCACACATCACACTGAATATAGTTTAGCATTGTTAAAAAGTTGAAAATCTTATATTTTGTTTATAATTGCATGAAATGACAAATATTATATTATTCGTATGGTATCATTTATGTATGAAGGGAGTGACGGCTGTGCTGTTCAATATCGGTAATGAAAAGAAAATACACGACATACCAATAATAAGTATAAAACCGTGCCGTGTACAGTCAAGAAAGATTTTTTCAGCCCGTGAAATGAAAGAGCTTGCTCAGAGTATCAGAACAAACGGAGTTCTCCAGCCTATTATCGTCAGAAAGAGCGACGACGGGGAATATGAGCTTGTAGCAGGTGAAAGACGTTTAAGAGCGGCAGCTATGTGCGGAAACAGAAAAGTACCTTGTATCATACTCAGATGCAGTGATGATCAGGCAGATATGTATTCCCTTATTGAAAATATCCAGAAATGCGATATGAACTGCTTTGAGGAAGCGGAGGGCATTGAACGACTGATGAAAAACTATAATATGTCCCGCTTTGATGTCGCAAAAAGACTGGGAATAAAGCAGTCGGAAATAACGGATAAATTAAAGCTGATGAATTTTACAGATGAAGAAAAGGATATAATAACAAGATACAGACTTACAGAAAGACACGCAAAAGCCCTGCTGAGAATAGAGGATACAGTGCAGAGAAAAATGGTGCTCAGCGAAATAATATCCAAGGGTCTGAATGTAACGCAATCGGACAGATACATAGATTCTGTCCTTGAAGAAAATGAAGAAGAAACAAAAGGCAATCAGAAAACAACCCTTATAATCAAAGATATAAAAATACTCGAAAACACAGTAAGAAAAGCGGCGGACACTATTCGTTCCATCGGTATAGAAGCATTCTCCTCAAGAAATGAAACAGACGATTTCATAGAATATGTCATCCGCATCCCCAAACAAAAATCAGCCTAACCGGCGAGCCGCCGGACCCATAACGCGCCAGCGTGACGCTGGATCCATAACGCGGGGTTCGCTCCGCTGCGCATCCGCTCCGGGCTCGTCGCTGCGACATTTATTTATCGCGGTTATTAATTTATGATCGGCTGATACTATTATGTTAGTTATTGATGCTTTTTAGAGTAACAAATCAATTACTGTCAGCTTAGCAAACGAAGCCGGGTTTACGGTTTAGAAATTTAAAAAGAATAATATTACTATTTTCCCAAAACATAGATCAACTGCCGAAGCGTAATTAATTCGTTTCGGCAGTTGATTTTTATATTTTTTGAGGATTTTAGTTATTATCTGATCGGTATTGTTACGCCGTTTATTATTACTCTGTCTATCTCATCCGTATTAAGTAAGAGTATATCGGCATTTTTGAAATTTTCAAAATAATCGTTTCCCGGAGCATTAAATTCCCATAGCTCACAGTATTCTGTGTTGATGAATTCCGAATCGTCTGTACCGGTTTCTATTATCTGAATCATTCCGTATTCTCTTCCGTCTTTCATGATTATCCTGTTTTTATCGGTGTCATAAAAGTCTATTTCTTGTATTCCGTTAACTGAACCTTTGTCGGAAGATATGTCAATACCGAATGATGATATATTGATCTCGGCATTGCTCATATTCTTATCTCCAAAAAGTTTTTGTGCATCAGCGCTGCTGAGTTTTACATTTTTACCTGTGCCGTCATAATTCAGCTTCAGGGAAATATCAAAATTAATGTCAAGCTTCTTGTTTGTTATTTCAACAAAACTCTTGCTCCCGTCAGCTTCGTCAACAACCTCTCCGTAGATCGAGTTGTAGTTGAATTCATTTAAAACATCATTGTAGATATCTCCCTGATAATCCTTTGCATATGTTTTAAGCTTTCTGCCATAATGATATTCGGTTATTCCACGGCAGATAATATTCATTGTTTTTTCTTTTGGTGTATCGCTGCTTATTATATATTTTATGAACATTTTCAGCGCTTTACCGTTGTCGGACGGAACAGTCTTCACAGCTTTGTGTTCGCTTAGATTTTCCTGAGAGTCTGCAATAGATTTTCCGGGATCTTCAGAAAATATTTTATTGTAAGAAATGTATTTCCAGCTTCCGTATCCTGATTGAGCATATTTTGAATTATTACCTACTTGCTGATATTTTACATCATTAACTGAAATATATATGGAATCCTCATCTGCAACAGGTGAATTGAATTCGTTTCCGGACGAAAAATTGTAGCCTATAAAACTGCTGTCATCTTCTACAATATTGCTGCCATCCTTTTTTCTGAGTTCAAGGGAAATATATGCTGTATTATCATCACCCGTTATTCCCAGAACATCAATATCCAGGTCATTTCCGATGCTGTTTATACTATACTCTTTTTCATCCGATACTTTTACGGAATCTGAATTTCCCCTTGTAATGTCTCCGAAAGCCGTACCGAATCTGTCTATTGCTGCAAATGCTCCTGTTGCAAGAATAGATACGCTAAGTGCTGCTGCAATCAGTGTTACAGCAATCCTGCGTTTTTTTGATCTGATATAATGTGTTTTTCTTATCTCACTCAGAACCATATTTTTTATATGTTCTTCATCAGTACCATTGTCATTATATATTGTTGCCATGTCGATATCGTTGACTGACGGAATGAAAAAATATTTGCTGTCGAAAATGTTTTTCTTCATAAGTCATAACCTCTTTTCATAAGATCGTTTCTGATTGTTTTCCTTGCTTTGGCAAGCTTTGTCTTTACGGTCTGCCTGTTGATATCCATTAACAAAGAAATATCTGCTGTTGTCTGATGATAATAATAATATCTTATTACAATTTCTTTGTCGGGCTGCGGCATAGCTTCTATAATATTACCGATAATTTCCGCAGTTATTTTGTCTTCGATCATAGGTTCAAGTGTAAAAGGATCCTCTATATCTTCTTCTGAACAATTAAGATATGTTCTTTTCA
Source organism: uncultured Ruminococcus sp. (assembly GCA_902763365.1). GTDB lineage: Bacteria > Bacillota > Clostridia > Oscillospirales > Acutalibacteraceae > UBA1213. The sequence continues at coordinate 11,283 of CACWRT010000010.1, read as the reverse complement.
GCTTGTCTATTTTATCAAAGGTTTTCGTTTTTGCAATGCAGCAGATATAACCCTGTAATGTTTCATCATTGACCTTGTCTGCATTTTTCCATAGTGTGATAAAGGTATCCATTGCAGTTTCCTCTATGTCCTCACGGCTTAGTATATTCTTTCCGATATTGTAGATCACGGAAGTAACAAGTCTTGTGTACTGTGACATAATATCTTCAAGCGCTGTTTCATCTTTAGCTCTGAGCCTTTTTGAAAGAGATTTTTTTTGTTTCATTTTCAGCCTCCTTTGTCAGAAGTTGACCCTTCTGTATATTATAACGGTAAAAATATAGAATCGGTTTTTAAAAAATGATAAAAATTTAAATTAATTGAAATATACTATTTAAATATTGTTATAAATTTGTTATAATAGAACACGGATGAAAAAATGTTTCATGTGAAACATTTACGTTCATCAAAAGGGATAAGAAAACCTTCATATGGGAGGAATAATAAATGGGAAAAATAATTGCAGTAACAAATCAGAAGGGCGGCGTTGGTAAAACAACTACCGCAGTAAATGTAAGCGCAGGTATAGGAAAAAAAGGAAAGAAATGTCTTCTGGTAGATGTGGATCCTCAGGGAAATGCAACAAGCGGAGTAGGTATAGATAAAAGACAGATAAAATATTCGTCTTACGATATCCTTATAGAGGGAATCAAGGCGAAGGACGCTATACTTAAAACAGAGTACGATAATCTTGATATAATCCCCTCAAGCATAGAACTTGCGGCAGCAGACATACAGCTTGCAGATATAGAAAAAAGGGAATCCAGACTAAAGAACTCTCTTGTGCTTGTAAAAGAGGATTATGATTTTATATTCATAGATTGTCCGCCGTCGCTGGGACTTATAACAACGAACGCATTGTGTGCGGCAAATACGATACTTGTACCGATACAGCCCGAATATTATGCACTGGAGGGCTTGTCCCAGCTCATGAACAGTGTAAGAATAGTAAAGAGAAGATTCAATAACTATCTTGATATAGAAGGCGTACTTCTTACCATGTATGACGGAAGACTGAATCTGACGCAGCAGGTAGTACAGGAAGTAAAGAAATTCTTCCCGAGAAAAGTATTTCCTGTAGTCATACCCAGAGGAGTAAGGCTATCGGAAGCACCGAGTTTTGGAATGCCGATAATGTACTTTGATAAAAGTAGCAAAGGCAGCGCAGCATACATGGAGCTTGCCGAATATCTTGTATCCAATAATGCCGGATAAGCAGTTGATTTTGCCGGGAGTAGCTATCCTGGGGGAAACCCTTTGTTTGAAAACAAAGGGTTCTCCCCCAGACCCCTTTCCTAAAAAAACGAATTTTATCTTATATATTCTAAAAAATAGAAAATTCTGCGGGTCAAGGGGCTAGCCCCTTGCGAGGTCCGGGGCGAGAAGCCCCGGCGGGTAGAGGGCGGAGCCCTCAAAGGGTTTTAAGGGGACGCAGTCCCCTCCGAAGGATATGAGAAAGATATAACACACATAGGAGGATAGAAATGGCAGCAAAAAGAGGGGGACTCGGAAAGGGTCTTGATCTGATTTTTATGGAGAATGAAACGGAAGACGCAGGCGGAGCAGTTACTCTGAATGTAGGGGATATTGAGCCTAACAGAAATCAGCCAAGACACGATTTTGATGAAGAGTCACTAAGAGAATTAGCAGACTCCATAGCGCAGCATGGAGTGCTTCAGCCGCTGCTGGTAAGACCGCTGCCCGACGGCGGTTATCAGCTTGTAGCGGGAGAGAGAAGATGGAGAGCGAGCCGCATGGCAGGTATAATGGAAGTGCCTGTAGTCATAAGAGAGATGAGCGACTCGGAAATGATGCAGATATCCATGATCGAGAATCTGCAAAGAGAAAACCTTAATCCTGTTGAAGAAGCACTGGGTTATAAGACCTTGTCCGAAGAGTACGGACTGACACAGGATGAAATATCAAAGTCAGTAGGCAAAAGCAGACCTGTAATAACAAATGCTATGCGGCTTCTGAAGCTTCCTCAGGAAGTTCTTGACATGGTAAAGAACGGAGAAATTTCCTCAGGTCATGCGCGGGCACTGCTTGCGTTTGAAGATGAAGCTCAGCTGATAGAAACAGCCGGGCTAATAGTAAAAAACGATCTTACTGTAAGAGATATCGAAAAGTTTGCCAAAAAGGCAAAGGAGCAGAAACAGCAAAGCTCAGTCCCGACACACAGCAGAAATTCATTCTATGATGAAGTAGAAATAGCACTAAACGAACATCTCAACAGAAAAGTTAAGGTCAGAAACGCTAAGGACGGCACAAGCGGTATACTTGAAATAGAGTTTTACAGTGAAGAGGATCTTGGAGAGTTAGCAAAATACTTTGACAAAAACTAAGTACTAAAGGGGATTTTTACAGTGTTTATCTATAATGAAGAAAATTATGTTCCCGAAAAACTTCCGGAAGCAAAAAATAATATGTTTGAAGATGATATAAATGAATATATTGTAGTAACAAATGATTACAGCGGTGCGGCAGTAGGGAAGACTGCACAGATGGAAATTTTAGCATCAGTTGAAGTTTGTACAGATGATTTTGATACCATGGAAGGTAAAATAATATGGGAAACAACAGAGGAAGAGCTTAAAACAAGCGCATTCTTTAATCGGTTCAAAAAGGGAACTATTTACAGAATACTTGCCCGAAGATCAAAAGCAAAACCAAAAAACAAATATAATAATATGTTTGCTCTTGTAAAGGTTATCGAAGACAATATATCTGATGAAAGACTGGAATCAGTTCTGAAAGAGTACAGAAAAAAAGTCGTTATAAAAGATGAAGGATTAGGAGAATTTGTTCTTGAAAAAGACCTTGAAATGTTCGAGGGCAGTATTGATATAGACGGGGAAAAGATTATTCTGTATCTGGAAGTTGAAAAGGATGTTCCTGAAACATGGAATATTGCTCACGCAAATATGAAAAAGTTTATTTCAGAGCTTGATATCCATGATAAGGAAATGCGTGAATTCTCAGCAAAGAGTCTTACAGATCTTGCAAATGAATGGCTTGAGGATTCTGTAGAGAATGACGAAGAAGAAATTGAAGAAATAACCGAAGAAGATTTTGCACAGCGTATAGATCTGTGTGAAATATCAGTCGATGCAGAAGGCAGTTATACCGTATATTACAGTGATGATGATATGTTCTGGGGACATAGCATCGAGGTTAGCGGTACACTTGAAAATGGTATAGAATCCGCCGATATGGTCGGATGAATATAAAAGTTTTTTTAAAGGAGTAATCAGAAATGATAGACATTAAACTTATCAGAGACAATCCCGATGAGGTAAAAGCAAGGATCAAAAAAAGAGAAATGGATCTCGACAGTGTCGTTGACGAGATAAGAGAGGTTGACGCAGCAAAGCGTGAACAGCTTGGCAAGGTCGAAGCTATGAAGGCTGAACAGAATGCTGCAAGCAAGCAGATACCTCAGATCAAAAAAGCAGGCGGCGACGCAAGCGAGATCATGGCAAAGATGAAGGAGCTTGTTGCTCAGATAAAAGAGGGAGATGCAAAGGTTTCCGAGCTTGAGGAAAAGCAGAAGGAGCTTCTCCTTTCTCTGCCGAATCTTCCCGATGAGGATGTTGCCGCTGGCGGAAAGGAACAGAACGAACCGCTGCGCTATTTCGGAGAGAAGCCGCAGTTTGATTTCCCGATGAAGAATCATGTTGAGCTGTGCGAGGGTCTGGGACTTATCGACTATCAGAGAGGCGCAAAGATTGCAGGCGCAGGCAGCTGGCTCTACAGAGGATGGGGTTCAAGACTTGAATGGGCACTGCTGAACTTCTTTATCAATGAGCACATTAAGGATGGCTTTGAGTTTATACTTCCGCCCCATATGTTAGGATATCAGTGCGGTTATGTTGCAGGTCAGTTCCCGAAATTCAGAGATGAAGTTTACTGGATACAGAATACAACAAGCAGCGATGAAAAATTCATGCTGCCTACTGCGGAAACAGCTCTTGTAAATATCCACAGAGATGAAATAATTTCAAAGGATGAGCTGCCTAAGAAGTACATTGCATATACCCCCTGCTATCGCCGTGAAGCAGGAAGCTACCGCTCTGAAGAAAGAGGTATGATAAGAGGTCATCAGTTCAATAAAGTTGAAATGGTGCAGTATACAGAGGATGATAAGTCCGATATCGCTTTCAAAGAGCTTGTGGAAAAGGCAGAAAGACTTGTACAGGAGCTGGGACTCCACTACAGACTCAGCAAGCTTGCAGCAGGCGACTGCTCGTTCTCAATGGCAAGAACATACGATATCGAAGTATGGATCCCGTCAATGGAGATCTACAAGGAAGTAAGCTCTGCATCTAACGCAAGAGATTATCAGGCACGCAGAGGCAATATCAGATACAGAGGCGAGGATAAGAAAATGCACTTTGCACATACTCTTAATGCATCCGGTCTTGCAACAAGCCGTGTTATTCCTGCCATTGTTGAGCAGTATCAGAATGCAGACGGAAGCGTAACAGTTCCTGAGGTTCTTCGTCCGTATATGGGTATCGACGTAATTAAATAATAATAAAATCTTTGAAATATTTTTCTAACTTAGAAATGTATGTTATCACAAGACATATATTTGTATTATCATGATAACATCATATGAACAAACCGGTAAATCCACACTATTTATATTATTTGAATAAAAAGCGTACCTTGGGGAACTTATTCTTGCATGGTACGCTTTTGATGTTTATTAGGAAAACACTGATTTAATCCATTAATAAGCGTTTAGGTGTGGGGAGAAACCCCACGTAGAGCCAATTCCGGCTTTCTGCAAGCCTTTAAATCGGATTTATTCAGCTTTTTCTCAGAAAAGACAGATTAAGTAATGGAGGTGAAAAAAATGACGTTTTATCTTCACCCGTGAATGATTATATTTGTATCATCATAATCAAGTACATCAGAAAAAATACTCTTATATTAATACACAAAATGGAAATTGTTATCGGTATATTTTATGGTAAGATATTAGAATATTGGTTTATATACGTGTTTTAAGCAGCAAATATTGTTGAATAGTACATCATAGTGTGACGAAAGCGCTTGGAAATGATCTCTTTGTTGTTACGGATATAAAAGAATACAAGAATTATATAGCAGACAGCAGCAATAAAAGACTATCTGGTGCCATGGAAGGTATCAGTATCTCTGATGTATACGGTAACTATATTGTTATGTATAAAGATTCAAAATACTTTATAGGCGATAAGACAGGAAAAAATCTGCTTGACAAAGAGTTCAAGTATGTAAATTATAATGAAGCTGCCAATGTATTTATCTGTGATACTGATAATGAATGTGAATATTATGACGCAGATCTCGGTTTCATTGGAAGTATGAAAACAGATGACGGCAGCACTGTAACTATGAAGTATCAGGGTATTGCATACAGCGGAAGTTCGGGTAGTTATACTGTTCACCTGCTGAACGGAAAGACCGTTAGCTCGGATAAGGGTGTTACATCAGGAAATATGTTTATCTATTATAAATACAAATCAGATGTTTATGAATCCATCAACGGTGAAACTCTTGTAAGCAATCCGGATGAAGGTAAAATAGAAATATGCAGTAAAGCATATAAAATGATAAAATTCAATTCGGATGGTACTGCCGATATATATGAGTTTAAATTCGCTAAATAATAAAATAATCACGGCTGAAAATGTTTGATCGCATTTTCAGCCGTGATGCTTTTATTCTGTATCCTCAGTTTCTTCGTTTTCTTCCGTATTATCTTCAAGGGGTTCAATGCCCATAGCAGTCAGACGGTTACAGATATTTTCATTGTCGTAGTTTGTAAGTATAAGCTGTAATCCTCTTTTTTCAAAGTCGTCAAGCTCTCTGTTTTCTGCGGCAGTGATAAACATATCCATAATACGCTCTTCATCTTCTGCAAAAGCCTTTATGCCTATTGTAGGACCGTCAAGAATTAGGAAGGTTATAATATATTCGACAGCAGTAAAGTTATCGTCCGTAAGACCATTTTCAAGCAGGGTCATAACATCTGCCTTTTTAAAGCAGCTTATAGCCGAATATCCCGGGTATATGGTATTTTTCATACCGTTATGAAGGATCCAGTCCTTTATCTCGTCTGTTTCGGGGATAAGCTCGTCTACAGTAACGATCCTGCCCCAGCCGTCAGCGCGCTTTGCCATTTCAAAGATAAGGTCGTTTTTGTTCTCCATAGCGTCCATAGCCCACATACCGAACAAGGTAAATTCGTTACAGGTGGAAATATCAAGAATAGCTTCAGTGAGTTTCTCGTTAAAGTTTCCGAATAGTGAAAGAATGCTGAGTCCGAGCTTTACTGTTTCTTTGTTGTTTGAATCAACTGTAAGATCAATACCGTATTCGAACATATTTTTTGCATCGAGTTCGGACTGATGATCTATAATGAAGTTCAGGACATTATCTATCATGGTTACCATTCTGTTGCCTGTTTTCTCAAAATACATTTCGGTTTTATTTACAGTTATGCTGTCAGAGCCTTCAGCAGCCCTGCGTAAAATATCTTCAAGCTCACCGAGTTCTGTGGGCTCGCCCTGATGATGATAGAGTATTATGCCGTCAAGCGCGCCGTCAGCGAAAGCCTCGCCGTCATCATCAAGCGCAGGAGAGGGAAGAGAGAAGTTTTCCGGCAGATAACCCTCGTCAAGGTTTTCCTGTATATATGCGAGCAGGGGATAATCGGGCATTTCGTTGTTGAATTTGAAGTTTTCGGTATCTACTTCATTTATGTGGTCAAGACGTTCGGAGAAAAGGGTATTACCGTTTCTTTCGTCGAATTTTTCCGCAAGCTCTTTTGCTTTGTTATAGAAGAAGTCTTTCAGTACAGGTATCTCGTAAACATTATCTTCGGTGAGAATTTCTTCGTCACGGAAAGGCAGACGTAGGCGTATATGAGATGCACCGTTGAGGTCAAGAAGATTCAGGAAATAGTAAGTGCTTCTGTATATCTCAAAAAGGTCGTTATAGTTTGAATTTTCGGGAACGAAGCGCATAATATTTTTAAGTATTTTAATAGCTTTGTTGGGGTCAGAATGTGCATAAACTGTCATGCACATACTTTTTTTGACAGTCAGGTTATATTCATTTGCATAGTCACGGTTAATGAGGTGGTATGCTTTATCTGCAAATTTGACAGCATTTGTAAGGTCGCCGTGTTCAAGATAATATTCTGCGATATTGGCAAGAGCACAGTGCGGCTGTTCTGCACAGGTCATTCTGCCTTCTATAAGACCTTTTGCCTTTTTGATTATCTTTTCTTCGGGCTCATCATTATTAATAAGGTAGCTGACTTCTGCGGAGGTTTCGCAGGCAACGCAGTCGCTCAGATTGTCACGGGGGCATTTCAGCATTTTGCTGTGAGCTTCTTCAGCGGTAAGGCCGCAGAATTTTCCGTTCTTTCCCAAATGAAGCTGTATGAAAAATGCTATGCTGCCGTAATAGGTACGCAGGTTATAGTTGAATCTTTTGCAGAAATCCATATATTGATTATAAATGTTTTCTATCTGTGACAGCGGTATCTGTGGAAAATCCTGGATATTTCCTATTATCCATTTATATGTCCACATCAGGTCATGATTATATTCCTGCTGTTTATCCGGATGTTCTTCGAAATATGCAACATACTCAGGGAAAAGGATTATAGCCTGATATGAATTTCCGTGCATTACATCTTCATTCATAAAATCATGATAAAGCTGAAATGCTCCGTCAACATCCTGCTGTTCCAGTGCATAGTCAAGAGCTTTCTTTATTCCCTTAGCTCTCGCGCTTCCTCTTTCAAGTCCTTCATAAAACTTCTCTTCGTACTCTTCAATGTACATTCTTACTCATCCTTTCTGAAAATAATTTGGTTTGTCTCGACGGCCAAGGCTCCGCACCCCAAGGGCACTTCCAACGGGCAATATTGTCAACCTAAGACACTGAGGAAAGATTTGGAGACTTGTTTCGCTGCTAACGCAGCGACCAGAGGCTCTGCCTCCGGACTCCGCAAGCCTTTGAAAAGACCCCTGCGAAACTTTTACGCTTAAATATATTCTTATTTATTTCGCCTTCCAAAGTTTTTGACTTTGATTGATACTATTATTTGTCCCGATTTAAAACTATAAACTATTAATTAAACTTCTTACTTAAAAGATAGTTGAAATGATGATTTCCATCCCTTTCATCAAAACGATCAGCTATATACTTTGTTTTGTTATAGAAGTATTGTTTGAGTTCTGATGTGGAGTATATATTACTGCTGTTATATATCGGTTCGGTTGTCCATGGGAACTGTAATCTTACTGTTTCTTCGCTGTTTTTTTCAAGGCAGTGCATAAGATGATATGCTCCTCTGTAGAAAAAGAAGTTGTCAAAACCACATTCGTTTGTGTAACATACTCCAAGCTGTCTGCGAAAAAATTTGAGTGCTGCGGGAAGATCGGTATATGAGAGGATCATTATTATGTTGCCCTTGTGCAGAACGAGCGAATTGACTGATCCGAAATCACGGTTTATAAGACGCATACTCATTTTAGCGTACCGTTCGGCAGTTTCAAAGTCATTATGATAAAAATAGTATACGGCAAGGTTATCGTATGTATAATGGGGAACCACATTACAGGTATATTTGCCTGAAAGTATAGGTTCTGCGGCTTTAAGAGCCTTATCTATGTTTTTTTCGACATCAAGATAATATGCGGTCAGATCGTCAGCTTCCCCCGCAGGTACTTCGCTTAGTTCATCCTTAGGACAGTGCATCATAAGATCATGCGCTTCTTCACAGCTTGAACACAGCGGAAAGTTTTTCAGTGCGTAATTACTCATAAAACACCAGAGTTTGCGGTAATAGCTTCGTTTATTGTAGTTGAGTTTATCACAGTATTCACCATATTGACGATACATTTCGGTTATCTGGCTGAGGGGTATCTGATAAAAGTCTTCCGCTCCCGACAATATCCATTTAAAGCTCCACATGAGATCATAGCTGTATTGTTCGTGAAATTCGGGATGCTTATCAAAATATGACAGGTATTCGGGAAACAGTACAACGGATCGGAATCCGTCGCCGTTAAACGTATCTTCTTTAATATACAGATAATATAGCTGAAGGACCTGTTCAACATCCTGTTTTTCAAGTGCTTTATCTATTGCGGCTTTTATTCCCCTGCATTTTGCTTCACCGTCGGCAAGGTTTTCAAACATACCGGTATATTCTTCGGTTATCATAATTACCTCCTTTATCTTTATTTTTGAAAGCAGGACTGCACTATAAGGTAAATCAGTCAAAGCTTAGTACTTTATAGAGGTTCTCGTTAAGTACTTTCATTTCGTTATTGAGCAGAGGAAAATGACCTGAGAGAAGGGACTGAACATAGATTATTTCTATGTAACAGGAAAGTTTTTCATCGTCATCCATGTCTATAAGCTTGCGGATTATCAGGTTGTTAGTATTCAGATAAAGACAAGCAACTGCTGCTGCGGAAGAAATTTCGTTTTCAAACGAATTAAGCATACCCATGAATACATTATTGGCATTCTGCTTGGAACGTCTTATCTGTCTTGCCTTATATGCTTTTTCGTTGATAGTGTACAGTGCAGGAATTTCAAAGGGGCGGAATTCCTTCAGTGACGGCTTACAGTCATACTTTCTGAGTATTTTTGTGGCAAGCCTTATAAGCTTATCAGCGGTAGGATCACCGTCAAATTCACTGTCGTCAAGCATAAAGTCAATATCCGAATCAGTCAGTTTTACTATATCAGTTTTTCGGCTCATTTCGGAGAGTTTGGTAATAATTGCGTCTTCGTATACATAACCTGCATTTATAAGCAGTTCATTTCTCTGAACGTAGAGAGGTGCAAGCTGTCTGAACTGATTTTCGTCAATGGTATAAAATGCTGTAGAATCGAAATCAAGAATATCCTTTCCTGTCAGGTCGCCCATAGATGTATGGAATATGATATAGGGCAGAAGAAGATCATCCATTGTATCTCCGGAAGATATTACTGATTTTACAGCAAGACTATGAATACTGACTATTTTATAGAGAAGCTCTTTGTTGTGTATATCAAGAGTTTCAAAATAGTCGGCTATGATATCGCCTATTTCATTTCTTGCTGTTTCAAGCGCATCATCCTCATAGAAATCTTCACGGGAAGATGTAGGTTTAAGGTTATTTGTGTTTATTATACAGCGTATAAAGAATGCCCATTCGGGAAGTATCTTTTGACCGTTTTCGGTCAGCAGCATATTTTTAAGGTATATGCGGTGCATATTATGGACATTAGCGGATACAGGATAGGGAAGAACATAAGCGATACCGCTGAAAAGACCCGTAGGTGATCGGAGGGTAAAGCAATCAAGGAAATTTTCTCCGAGAAAAGTTTTTCCGAGAGTCATACACAGTTCTTTGTCTTTATCTGCATCAAAATCAAATTTAAGGTTGAGTCTGGTTTTTTCCTCACCGTTTACGGTGTATACAGGATATCTGAGGAACAAGCCGTAATAATATACAAGATTTGATATATTGTCGCAGTTATAATATTCATCTACGCTGTCGTCTTTTTCTGTTTTATTGTTTTCGATTATAATTTCAGTTCCCACAGGCATATCATAAGATATAGTGTCTATGGTATATGTTCCGTCAGCCATACCCTTCCATTCAAGTACAGTTTCGGGGGATTTATAGGAACGGGTTCGTACACAAATATAGTCTGTTACCATAAAACAGGACAACAGACCTATTCCGAAGCGGCCTATATAATCTCCGTTTGCCATATTATTTTCTAAATCGTATTTAGAAGACTGACCTATAACGGACAAAAAGCGGTGTATTTCTTCTTCGTTAAGACCTGTTCCGTTATCACGGAATAATATGCGGTTACCTTGTTCTACTTCTATATCTATTTTAGCATCGTTTTCCGAAAAGTTTTCATCGGAAGAAATTCTTGCACTTATAGCGTCGGTTCCGTTCTGAAGCAGTTCACGCACAAAAACATCCGGAGAACTGTACAAGTGATTAGAAAGCAGATCTATCATACCGCCCAGATTAACTTTAAATTTAAAATCCTTTTCCATGCTTATCATTTCACCTCATACCTGATTTATAAATTTAATAAAATGTGTAATTTATATGTATACATTGTACCACACTCCCTCTCTTTATTCAACCCCCGCCGGCGGCTCGCCGGACCCTAAACACGCCGGCGAGCCGCCGGACCCTAAACACGCCGGCGAGC
>CACWRT010000009.1 GCA_902763365.1 uncultured Ruminococcus sp. | reverse complement strand
TTGTCAATTCGCAAATTGTATGAAATTCGTTTGATTAATTTATACAATTTTACAAGTCAATTCTTAAGTTGACAGCATTGCCCCGGAGGGGAAGCCAAGGGTAACGGTCTTTACATTTCAAAGTTGTCCAAAGAATAGGGTACACTTTAAATAGATAATGAATGAATATAGTTCATAGTCATTGGTAATCCCGACTCTTGTGCCTGGGCATAGAGTATATACAGCGGTTTGCGGTAAGAAATGGGAGCAGCGAAGAAAGCTGAAAAATATAAAGCGCAAAAGTTTCGTCCACCTTTTCAAAGGTGGCGGATTCCAAAGGCAGAGCCTTTGGCAGGGTGCAGGGGCGGAGCCCCGCGCGGGGGAAAGGGGCGGCAGCCCCTTCGTAAATAAAAACAGAGTAAAGGTGGAAAATAAAAATGGCAGCAGCAGATAAGCAGAAAGCGCTTGAGAATGCGCTTCATCAGATTGAGAAGCAGTTTGGTAAGGGTGCGGTAATGCGCCTTGGAGAGAATGTAGCGATGCAGGTTGATGCAATACCGACGGGGTCGCTTTCACTTGATATGGCACTCGGAATCGGCGGTGTGCCGAAGGGCAGGATCGTGGAAATATACGGTCCCGAATCGTCGGGTAAAACTACTCTTGCGCTTCACTGCATAGCAGAAGCACAGAAAAAAGGCGGTTATGCTGCATTTATCGACGTGGAACACGCATTAGACCCGATCTATGCGAGAGCACTTGGTGTGGATATAGATTCCCTGCTTGTGTCACAGCCTGATACGGGTGAGGATGCGCTTGAAATAGCAGAGGCGCTTGTGCGTTCGGGCGCTATCGACATAATAGTAGTAGACTCGGTTGCGGCTCTTGCGCCAAAGGCTGAAATAGAAGGCGATATGGGCGCGGCTCACGTGGGACTTCAGGCAAGACTTATGTCACAGGCACTCAGAAAGCTTGCAGGCTCAATATCAAAACTCAACTGCGTAGCTATATTCATTAACCAGCTGCGTGAAAAAGTCGGAGTTATGTTCGGCAACCCCGAAACAACTCCCGGCGGACGCGCGCTTAAATTCTATGCCTCGGTTCGTATTGATATCCGCAAAATAGATACCCTTAAAGCAGGCGGCGAGGTTATCGGGTCAAGAACGAGAGCTAAGGTCGTCAAAAATAAAGTTGCTCCTCCTTTCCGTGAGGCAGAATTCGATATCATGTACGGTCAGGGTATATCAAGAGTCGGAGAGCTGCTTGATCTTGCGGTTCAGCTTGACATTATCAAAAAGAGCGGCGCCTGGTTCTCCTACGGCGAAAACCGTATCGGTCAGGGTCGTGATAATGCTAAGGACTTCCTCAGAAATAATCCCGATATTGCTGCCAAAGTTGAAGAAGAGCTTATGGCTAACAAAGATAAACTATCCTTTACAAGACAAACCTCAAAGAAATCCAAGAAGGGCGCAAAGGCTGATTCATCGTCTGATGATGAACGTCCCGAAACAAAGCCTGTAGAAGATACTTCCGAGCCTGAATCAGAGGGGGAATCAAGAACCTCTGACGAAGATATAGATATAATGGTGGACTGATATGCTGATAAGTGCAGCAGAAGAACGTAAAAAGGGACTTACGGCACTGTATATTGACGGCGAATATGCTGTCAGTATTGATACAGTTACCTTTGCTTCCTCACCATTTAAAATCGGTTCGGATATAAATGATGAACAGCTGTATGAGCTTATTCAGTCTTCCAATATCAACCGTGCAAAGGAAAAAGCTCTTTACCTGATCGAATACCGCCCCCGCTCCCGTAAGGAAGTTGAGGACAAGCTTGTACCGCTTTTCGGGGAAGAAGCTTCTGATAAGGCGATTGAAAGGCTTGAAGAATTGGGACTTATAGATGATGAGGATTTTGCAAGACGCTATGCGCAGCAGCTGTTCGAAAGCAAACATTTTCCTGCTCAGAGGGTCTTCTATGAGCTTATCAAAAAAGGAATAGACAGGGATATAATTGACGAAGTTATAGAAGAACTTGAGGTTGATCCCTGTGAGCAGATAGAAATTATTATATCAAAAAAATATGCCCGCTGTCTTGATGACGAAAAAGGCAGACAAAGAGCTATAAACGGTCTGAGGGCAATGGGCTTCAACTGGCAGGATATAAAAGAATGTCTTGACAGCAGTTATTAAGCAGAACATATAAAAGTCGGGGTGTAGTGTAATATGGCAGTAAAAGTAGGTATGGTAAGTCTCGGATGCTCCAAAAACAGAGTAGACGGAGAGATGATGCTTTATACACTTAAAGAAAAAGGCTTTGAACTCGTAAAGGATGTTGCATACAGCGATGTGGCAATTGTTAATACCTGCGGTTTCATAGAGGATGCAAAACAGGAAAGTATTGAAGAAATCCTGGAGCTTGTGCGTCTTAAAAGCAGCGGAACTATTCAGGCTATCATCGTGACAGGCTGCCTTGCCGAAAGATATCAGAGCGAGGTAATGAAAGAGCTTTATGAAGTAGATGCAGTCGTGGGTATAGGCGGCAATAAGGATATTGCAGCTGTCATTGAAGAGGTTCTCGAAAAGAAAAAAGTAGAGCTTTACCCCGAAAAGACTGAGCTTCCTTTATGCGGAGGCAGGGTAAGATCGACACCTTTCTATTACAGCTACCTCAAAATAGCTGAAGGCTGTGACAACAGGTGTACATATTGTGCGATACCCTTGATAAGAGGCAGGTTCAGAAGCCGCCCTATGGAGGATATTCTGAATGAAGCTAAAGACCTCAGCGAAAAAGGCGTTAAGGAATTTATCGTTATCGCACAGGATACTTCAAGATACGGGGCAGACCTCTGCGGAAAATCACTTCTTCCCGAGCTTCTCAGAGAGCTTTGCGCTATAAAAACCGTACAATACATAAGAGTTCTTTACTGCTATCCCGAAAGGATAACGGATGAACTTATAGAAGTGTTTCGTACAGAAAAAAAGCTGCTCAAGTATATAGATATTCCTATGCAGCACTGCAGCGCTTCCGTTCTTAAACGTATGAACAGAAAGGGCGACAGAAACAGTCTTTCCGAGCTTGTCAGAAAACTGCGTGAAAAAGTGCCCGGCATAGTTATAAGAACTACTCTTATGACAGGCTTCCCGGGAGAAACACAGGAAGATTTTATCGAGCTTTCGGAGTTTGTGGAAGAAATGAGATTTGACAGAATGGGCTGCTTCGCATATTCTCAGGAAGAAAATACCCCCGCAGCCTCTATGCCCGACCAGCTTGACGAGGATACAAAACGTCACAGGCAGAATATTATCATGGAACAGCAGGGACGCATTATTTCCGAACTGAACCGTAAATATATCGGAAAAACTATTGGCGTTCTCTGTGAGGGTTATGACAGAATGTCGGGCTGCTGCTACGGAAGAAGTGCCGGAGACGCGCCCGAAGTTGACGGAAAGGTTTACTTTATTACCGAAGGTAAAAGACCTCGTATCGGTGACGTTGTAAAAGTTGCGGTTACCGATTCTCTGGACTATGACCTCATGGGACAGACCGTAAATAATGAATAATGAATAATGTGGACGGTGGGAGAGTATAAACGAAATTATGATTATATGCTTTCGCCGGTCTGAATGAATAGTTATCGGAGATATGTTAGTATGAATTTACCAAATAAACTTACGATGCTGAGGATCATCCTCGTGCCGTTCTATATTTTCTTTCTGCTGATGGGTAGTATCCCACACCATTACCTTGTTTCACTGATTATATTTGCGGCAGCATCATATACCGATCATCTTGACGGAAAAATTGCAAGAAAATATAATATGATAACCGATTTCGGAAAATTTGCCGATCCTCTTGCGGATAAAATAATGATAGTGGCGGCGCTTGCCTGCTTCGTACAGCTGGGACTCACAAATGCCGTGGTGCTTATTGTTATCGTAGCAAGGGAGTTTATGGTTACTGCCCTGAGGCTCGTTGCTTCCGCAAAAGGAAAGGTCGTTGCCGCAAATAACTGGGGCAAGGCAAAAACGATAAGTCAGATTGCTGCCGTTTTGCTTGTTATGCTTTTGCAGTATATTCTTGAACTGGGTAATATGAAGGTACTCGCTGTTGATACTGCTCAGCTTTCATCCATATTTGACATTGTCGGACAAGCTTCACTCTGGATATCGGCACTGCTTACAGTGATATCGGGAGTTATCTATATAATACAGAATTTTGAATTTATAAAAAATGCGAAGTGATCATAATAGCTCAGAGCTAAGAGCGGCGGCAGCTTACGCTTTATTATTCTGTTGAGGTTTATTGAGCAGATACGGTTCTATGAAAAGATACTTCGCTTATGGGTATAGCTCAGGACTCAGAGTATTGGTATACTGTGCTTTCAGTCGTATCTATGTAATGATAATTATAATAAATTACGAATTACGCATTATAAAAGCATTTCGGGAGAGTGAGCCGATGAATTACGATATACTTTCAGTCAATTTTTTCCCCGTTACAGGCTGCGCTTTCCTGTATCTGTTTATATGGAGAAATTCTGATCTTGAAAAGATAGTCAAAAACATATTTTACTATCTTATAAGCATTTGTCTGATAGAGCTTGCCACATTCAATCTTGAGAATATTCTGCTTTCTACAGACTGCGATAAAAACTGGATGGTTCTTGTGACCTGCGCAGGGTATATTCTGCGTCCGCTTATGCTGTACTTATATATCCTGCTGGTCCTCAGAAACGACCACAGGATAAGAATAAAACAGCTTCTTGTTATACCGCTGATAATTGACGCTCTTTTTGCGGTATCCGCTTTCTTTACTGATATTGCCTATTCCTACGGCGCAGATAAGGTTTTCCGGAGAGGTCCGCTGGGGTGGTTCTCGCATATTATAATGATATTCTACCTTATTACATTGGTAGTGCTTTCAATAACTCAAAAGGTGAAAAAACAGCGTTTTGAGGGATTTGTTATACTTATGTCAGCTATAATGCTTACAATGGGAGCGTTTATGGAGTCCATTCTGTCGAATCTTGTTGTAATGAGAGTGGCAATTGTTTCGACATTGTTCTTTTACTATATGTTTTTCCAGACTCAGATCTATAAGGACGATATGGCCCAGAAAAAGCTTGAACAGGCACAGCGGCTTGAAAAGCTTTCCGTACAGGTGGTGACGGCGCTTGCGGGAACAGTGGATGCAAAGGATTCCTATACCAACGGTCACTCCCGCAGGGTAGCAGAGTATTCCGAAGAAATATCACGCCGGCTGGGGATGGATGAGGAGTTCTGTAAAAATATCTATTTTATGGGTCTTCTCCATGATATCGGCAAGATCGGAATACCGGATAACATAATCAACAAAAGCGGCAAGCTGACTGACGAGGAATATGAGATAATAAAAACTCATCCTGTCATTGGCTCTGAGGTGCTGAAGAAAATAACCGAAATGCCGAATCTTTACTGCGGCGCAAGGTGGCATCATGAGCATTTTGACGGCAAGGGTTATCCTGACGGAATAAGCGGGGATGAGATACCCATTGAAGCAAGAATAATTGCTGTTGCAGACGCGTATGATGCAATGTCCTCAAAAAGAAGCTACCGTAACGCATTGCCGCAGGATAAGATAAGGGCAGAAATAGTGCGTGTGAGAGGTACTCAGCTTGACCCGAAAATAGCAGATGTTATGATCGGTATGATAGACGAGGATACAGGATATAAAATGAAAGAATAAATTTTTTCAGAAAACCTATTCACATAATAGGAAAAATATAGTATAATGTAGTAGTACTTATGAAGCAGACCGGGGTTTAGCCTTATTTGCTTCTAAGAATTACAGTGTGAATATATTACTTACGTTTGTTATAATTATTAATAAAGAAATGCTATGACGGAGAATAGTAACAGGGCAGGTTTTTAACAGAGAGTCGGCGGCAGGTGTGAGCCGATAAAAACAGCTTTGCGAATGCACTCTATCAGCTTGTACCGTGAAAGGAAACGATTAGCGGTATGCGCAGGTCTGCGTTAAGGACAAATGAGGGCAGGAGTGTATTTTCCTGCTGAATCAGGGTGGAACCACGCTGCGGCGTCCCTTTTGGGATACCGTAGTTTTTTATTTTTGGAGGAAAATTATGTTTGACGAATTAAAAGCAGAGCTTGATTCCATAATGGCACGAGACCCTGCCGCAAGAAGTCGGATAGAGGTTTATTTCCTGTATTCCGGGTTCAGGGCAGTAAGAGATCATCGCCGTGCAAACTGGTTTTTCAGGCACAATATGAAGCTTATAGCCAGATGGATATCCCAGCGTTCCCGTCACAGGACAGGAATAGAAATACATCCCGGAGCTACTATCGGCAAGGGGCTTTTTATTGACCACGGTATGGGTGTGGTTATAGGCGAAACGGCTGAAATAGGGGATAACTGTACCATTTATCAGGGTGTGACCCTCGGCGGTACGGGTAAGGACCAGGGAAAACGTCATCCCACTCTCGGTAATAATGTTCTTGTGGGTTCCGGCGCAAAGGTTCTCGGACCTTTTCGTGTGGGAGATAATGCCCGTATTGCGGCGGGAGCTGTGGTGCTGACTGAGGTTCCCGATAATGCTACGGCAGTCGGTGTTCCCGCTAAGGTCGTTAGAGTCAACGGTGAAAAAGTTACCGAGTCACCCTGCGTCAGCCTCGATCAGATCCATTATACCGACCCTGTTGAAGAAAAGCTTACAAGCCTTGATAAACGCCTTAGTGAGCTTAGCACCGCTTTTGAGGAATTTGAAAACGGAGCCGGGATTTGAAAGTTTCGCCCGCCTTTTCAAAGGCGGCGGAGTCCGGAGGCATAAGTGACGCCCCAAGAGCCCGTAGGGCGATTGGCTGGCGGAAGTTATGCGTAGTGAAACGAAGCTGAGCCTCCGGTCGCTGCGTTAGCAGCGAAACAAGTTACTTGAAAGGAGATTTTTTATGAAGATCTACAACACGATGTCAGGAAAAAAAGAAGAACTGAAAACTATTACAGAGGGTGAGGTGAAGATCTACGCCTGCGGTCCTACAGTATACAACTATATACATATCGGAAATGCAAGACCGATATGTGTGTTTGATGTGCTGAGAAGGTATCTTGAGTACAGGGGCAAGAAAGTTACCTTTGTTCAGAATTTCACCGATATTGATGATAAGATCATCAAAAAAGCAAACGAGGAAGGTACGGACTACAAGACTGTATCGGAAAAATATATTGAAGAATACAAGACAGATGCAAAGGGGCTTAACGTCAGGGAAGCTACTGTACACCCCAAGGCAACGGAAAACATTCAGCAGATGCTTGATATGATAACCACCCTTGAGGAAAAGGGCTACGCTTATTCTACGGAGTACGGTGATGTGTATTTCCGCACAAATAAGTTCAAGGAATACGGCAAGCTTTCTCATCAGCCTCTTGAAGACCTTGAAGCAGGCGCAAGAATCCAGATCGGCGAAACAAAGGAAGACCCTATGGATTTCGCACTCTGGAAGGGCGCAAAACCCGGCGAACCTTCATGGACATCTCCCTGGGGAGAGGGCAGACCCGGCTGGCACATAGAATGTTCCTGCATGGCAAAGCGCTATCTGGGAGAAACAATTGACATACACTGCGGCGGTCAGGATCTTATTTTCCCGCATCATGAAAACGAAATTGCTCAGAGTGAATGTACAAATGAAAAGCCTTTTGCAAATTACTGGATGCACAACGGCTATATTAATGTGGACAATAAAAAAATGTCAAAATCTCTCGGCAATTTCTTTACTGTCCGTGATGTTGCAAATCAGTTCGGGTACGAACCGATACGCTATCTGATGATATCGTCACATTACCGCAGTCCTATAAACTATTCCATAGATATAATAAATCAGTGCAAGGCTTCTCTTGACAGACTATACAACTGCCGTGAAGATCTTGAGTTTCTGGAGAAAAACAGTGTCGGTACACTTAAAGACGGCGAAGAAGAGATCAAGACAAAGCTTCTCAGACACAAGGACGATTTTATCCGTGTAATGGATGATGATCTCAACACCGCTGACGCTATAACAGCTTTGTTTGAGCTTGCAAGGGATATTAACAGCAATCTCAATCCTCAGACTAAGCCTTCAAAAGAGCTTTGCTCATTTGCTCTTTCTCTTTATAAAGAGCTTGCGGATGTTCTCGGACTTCTTTATGTAAAGGATGAAGCAGACATTGACAATGATGTACAGCAGCTTATAGATCAGCGTACACAGGCGCGCAAGGATAAGAACTGGGCTGAGGCTGACCGTATTCGTGATGAGCTTAAATCAAGGGGTATAACTATTAAAGATACACCTAACGGAACTATAATTGTCAAGGAATAATTCTGTTTTGCCAATAATAGCAAGAAATTCCAAAAAATTATAAATTTTTCATAAAAATTACTTGACAATCTATGAAAATTGGTGTAGTATATAGAAGGACTTGACAAACCCTTCCTGAATTGTCAGATCCATCACCCAAGATTACAAGAGTGAATATTCGACTGTCTTACAATCGATTATTCCTTTTCTTTCCTTTTTCCTTTTTTCTTTTTATTCCTTTTGGCAAACGGCACAGAGTTATGCTCTGTGCCGTTTGCTGTTGGGGTGAAAAATTTGATGAAAAATGTATAAAAAGTGTTTTTTTGCGAAGGAAAATATGTTATAATGTAAAGGTATAATGTTTTGATTATAAAATGAAGTTTTATCTGGTGATTGTTATGAATGTGGTTATTTTAACAGAAGTGTTATCTCCATATATCAGCGGTATATCCACATATGCCGAGGTTTTACGCAAAGGGCTTGAAAGCAGGGGGCATAAGGTAGTCGTGGTGACCTCATCTCTGCATACTGCTCAGGCTTCCATAAAAAGGGGAATTATCCGCTGCCCCGCTAAAAGATCATGGAATAAATACGGATATGAATGTAAGGATATAAATGATGTTCATGTGATCCGTTTTCTTAGAAAATTTGAACCCGATATAATACATATACTTACCGATACAAAAATAGGCTATATGGGAATTTCTCTTGCAGACAGGTTTCACTGTCCCATGGTTTTCTCTGTTATCGACAATTTTGCCGACAGATTTTCCGATAAGTCCAAGCTTGTATGGAAAATTAAAACCTTTTTTGAAAAACGTCATTTCTGCGATATGCTTGACAATGCGCAGGCTGTAACTTCTTCAAATAAGCGGGCGGCATTGTTTATCAGAAATGCGGGCAGAAAGAAAAAAGTGCTTCTGACCCCCGTTGCCACGGATAAAAAGCGGTTTGACTACAAAAGAACCAACCGTGCCGCAAAATTGAAGATCAGAAAAAAATTGGGCATACCTAAGACGGCTACAGTGGCTGTATTCGCAGGCGATCTTACGGTGGCGAAAAATATTGAATTCATGCTGAAGGTCTTTCGCAGAAGGCTTAAATACGAGGATAATATCCATCTTCTGATAGTTGGCGGAGGTACGGAAAGCGAGTACCTCAGAATGCACTGCAACAAAAATCACCTGAATGACAGAGTGCATTTTGCCGGTGTTCTTGCTCACAGTATAATGCCTGAGGTTTTGTCTGCCTGTGACATTTACGTTTGTTCTGCCGATGACGGACTGCTCTCAATGTCTTTTGCCGAAGCAATGGCCTGCGGTCTTCCTGTTCTTGTAAAAGAGGACAAGGAAAAGTATGTGTACAGTATGATAAAGCATGGAGTCAACGGTTTTGTTTACAAAGACGATGCTTCTTTTATAAAGTACCTGAAGAAGCTTTCTTATTTTGATGAGGCGGAAAAAGAAAAGCTGAGGTATATAGTCAGACACAGCCTTAAAAACCTTAATTGTACATATATGGCAAAATGTATGGAGAAGGTTTATCTCCAGGCAAAGGACGCTCACCATCCTAAGGAAACTCTGGTGGGATTTGATGATGAAGATCTGATGTAAAATTTATAGAAAGCAGGTGTGATTTATGGACCCTAAGTTTTCAGTCAAACTTTCAAAAATCATTAAAGAGATAGGTCTGGATGTATCTTATATGCCTTCCGACCCGGAAAAGATAGAGATTTTTTCAAAAGACCTGACCCGACCCGGGCTTGAGCTTACGGGATTCCTTGACTTTTTTGATAATGCGAGAATAATACTGTTCGGAAACACAGAAAACAGTTATCTTAACCGTTTCAGCTCCGAACAGAGATTTCATGTTCTTAACAGACTTTTTGCTCTCGCTCCCCCTGCAATAATTGTCACAAGGGGGATAATTCCCTATGGCGAGCTGATGTCGGCTGCGGAAAAATACAAGATCCCTGTACTCAGGACCTCAGAACCGACTTCTGCTGTTTCGGCTGCGCTTGTAAACCTTCTAAACCTTGAACTTGCGCCGAGAGTTACAAGACACGGCGTTCTTGTGGAGGTTTACGGTGAAGGTCTGCTTCTTGTTGGTGACAGCGGCGTGGGTAAGAGTGAAACTGCCATTGAGCTTATAAAGAGGGGGCATCGTCTTATTGCAGATGATGCCGTTGAAATAAGAAAGGTTTCAAATACTAACCTTATCGGTTCTGCTCCCGAAAATATACGTCATTTTATCGAACTCCGAGGCATAGGTATTATCAATGCACGAAGAATTTTCGGTATGGGTTCCGTTAAGCTTACTCAGAAAATAGATATGGTGATAAACCTTGAACTCTGGGATAATAAAAAGGTTTACGACAGAATGGGTATGACAAGCGAAATGACGGAGATCCTCGGCAATCAGGTGCCTATTGTTACTATCCCGGTCAAACCCGGCCGTAACCTTGCTGTTATTATCGAGGTTGCAGCTATGAACAACCGTCAGAGAAAAATGGGCTACAATGCCGCAAGAGAACTTTTCTCCGCTTTGGGGCTTGAATATCCCGAAGAAGAAGAAAACGAAGTGAAGATGATAGAGTTTTAGCTCAGAGTTAAGAGCTCAGAGCTGTGAAAATTACGGCTTTCTTCCCTTGATCCAAAATTAGTGATAAGTTGAAAATTAAGTCTTGCCCGGAGGGGGATTGCTGTCAATTTAAGAATAAACATAATTGATATAGTTGTTCCATGAATGGGGTACACTTTAGTTTATAGATCAGGGTTGAACTAAGAAATCCGATCATTATTCACTATTCATTATTAATTATTAATTGAATGAATGAAGGGGTTTTTATGATTAGCGAAAAATTGAAGGATATTATTATAAATGAGGATTGCAATGCTTATTTTGATGAGCCGATGAGTCTTCATACAAGCTTCCGCATAGGAGGTAAAACAGACTGCTTCTGTGAAGTAAATACAGTTGAGTCTTTGAGAAAAATAATTGCCTGCTGCCGTGAAGAAAATACGGATTATTTCGTTATCGGACTCGGCTCGAATCTTCTTGTCAGCGATGACGGGCTGGATGGCATTGTTATAAAGCTGGGCGGAGATTTTGAAGAGATAACTCTTGAGGATGACTGTACTATCCGCTGCGGTGCAGGTGTCAGTCTTGCGAAAATGTGTCTGTTTGCAAAAAACAAAGCTCTGGGAGGAGCAGAATTTGCATGGGGCATACCCGGATCAGTCGGAGGCGCAGTTTATATGAACGCAGGCGCTTACGGCGGTGAGATTAAGGATATTGTGGTTTCTTCACGATATCTGGATGAAAACGGCAATATCGGAGAAATAACGGGAGATCAGCATGATTTTTCTTACAGACACAGCTTTTACAGTGAAAAAAAATATACCATTCTTGACGTATGCGTAAAGCTTTCTCCGAAAAGCAAGAATGAAATATTCTATCTTATGCAGGATACTATGGACAAGCGCAAGAAAAAACAGCCCCTAAACCGTCCAAGCGCAGGCAGCGTTTTCAAAAGACCTGAGGGATACTATGCGGCTGCGCTTATCGAGGACTGCGGACTGAAGGGCGTTTCCGTCGGGGACGCGCAGGTCAGCGAAAAACACAGCGGTTTTATTGTAAACAACGGCCGCGCAAAGGCTGAGGATGTAAAGTCGCTTATACGAAAGGTTCAGGATGTTGTAAAGGATAAAACAGGAGTAGAACTTGAATGTGAAGTCAGGTTTGTAGGTAATAAATAATCAAACAGGTGAGGAAGATGGAATTTATTATCATAACAGGATTGTCGGGCGCGGGTAAATCCGTGGCGATGAAAAATATGGAAGATATCGGATATTACTGTGTGGACAATATTCCGCCGATGCTCGTATCAATTTTTTATGAGCTGTGCGAAAAATCGACGGACGAGCATATGAAAAAAATTGCAGTTGTTACCGATATCAGGGCAGGAGATGTTTTTGACGATCTTTTTGCCTCTCTTGATAAGCTTAAAGCCGCTAATAAAAAATATAAGATACTCTTCCTTGACGCAAGGGATGACGTTCTTTTGCGCCGTTTTAAGGAAACAAGGCGCAAACATCCTCTTAGTGAAAATTCCGCTTCTACCGAGTCCGCAGTGATGATGGAAAGAGAACTCCTCATGCCTGTAAAAGCAAGATCAGATTATGTCATAGATACGTCACTTTTGTCTACAACTCAGCTGCGTGAAAGGATAACCTCCCTGTTTCTGGGAAATGTTTCACTGGGGCTGACTGTAACGTGTATGTCCTTCGGGTTCAAGTACGGACTGCCTGCGGAAGCTGATCTGGTGTTTGACGTAAGATGTCTGCCAAATCCTTTTTACATTCCCGAGCTTAAACAGCATACGGGACTTGAAGAATGTGTATATAATTACGTTATGAAGTTTGACCAGTCAAAGGGTTATGCCCAGCGGATGCTCGATCTTGTGGACTATTCTCTGCCGCTTTACAGAAGTGAAGGAAAAAGCCAGCTTGTTATCGCTATAGGCTGTACGGGCGGGAAGCACCGCTCCGTTACCCTTACAAGGGTGCTGTATAAGCACCTGCTTGACGGCGGACAGCGTACTATTGTTCACCACAGAGATGTTACAAAGCACTGATCAGCACGAACCGAGTGATAGTTATGTCATTTTCAAAAGATACAAAAAAAGAACTGTGTGCTGCCGCGATATCGGATGATGCACAGAAAAAAGCTCTGATATACGGAATGCTGCTGTTTTCCAAGGTTTTTACATCAAAGACGGTTTCATTTACTACAGAATGTCATGAGGCGGCTGAGTTTTATTCGGGCAGTATTTCATCATATCTGTCGGTCATTACCGAAATGACCGTGAATCTGACCCGCCGAGGGGCAGAGGGACGCAGTTATAATATTACTATACCCGATATGGGCGACTGCGAAAGAATATTTGACTTTTTCGGGCATGATACCGCTTCTCCAAGTCTGAGGATAAACCGTTCAAATATTGATGAGGACGGTGTGACAGCAGCGTTTCTCAGAGGCGCTTTTCTGGTTTGCGGAAATGTAAGCGATCCCGGAAAGGACTATCATCTTGAATTTGCCGTTCCGCATATGAACCTCGCAAAAGACCTTACAAGGATCATAAGTGAAACTGAAATACTGGGCTGTGAACCTAAAACTGTCCGCAGAAAAGGCAGCTATGTAGTCTATGTTAAGGAAAGTGAAGGTATTGCGGATATGCTCACTTATATGGGAGCGCAGATGGCTGCGCTTGAGCTTATGCAGAAAAAAATCTTCAAGTCTGTGCGAAATAAGGTCAACAGGCAGATCAATTCTGAAACGGCAAACAGCAACAAAACTGCTCTTGCTTCCGCAAAACAGATCGCAGCTATTGAAAAAATACGCAAAAACAAGGGACTTGATTACCTTTCGGATGAACTCAGGGAGCTTGCGCAGCTGCGTCTTGACAATCCCGAATTCAATCTCAGAGAACTGGGAGAGGCTCTCAGCACTCCCATAAGCCGTTCGGGTGTTAATCACCGTCTTACCAGACTGATGGAAATAGCGGAAACGCTAAGTTAATTAAGGAGTTAGGAATTAGGAATAATGTATCGGGTATCAGAAAAACAAAATTAAAGGGAAATAAGAAGTAATGAAAATATTAGTTACAGGCGGAACAACATTTGTAAGCAGATATACAGCAGAATACTTTGTAAATGCGGGACATGAGGTCACTGTACTTAACCGCGGCAGCAGAAAACAGGTAAATGGGGCCATACATATCAATTGTGACAGAATGAAGTTGGGAGATACCCTCAGGGGAGAACATTATATTGAATATATCGAAACAAATCTCAGGAAGAATTAATAATTTACATAGGGAGTAAGATATCTTGAATGAACTGTTCAAAATAGATCTGAGTGATTATAACGCAGGCTGGTCAGTATTTAAAAGACCGTCGGCAAGAGGTGTTATTTTCAATAATAATATCATTGCACTCGTTTACAGCAAAAAAGAAAAGTATTTCAAATTTCCCGGCGGAGGCATAAGAGAAGGTGAGAACAAGACAGATGCTCTCATCAGAGAAGTAAGGGAAGAAACGGGTCTTATTGTCATTCCCGAAAGTATTGAGGAATTCGGCAGCGTAATGCGCAGGCAAAAGAGCAACTACTCTCCCGAAACAATTTTTGAACAGGAAAACTTTTATTATCTGTGCAAAACAAAGGATCAGATTTACAAACAGGAACTTGATGATTATGAAAAGGATGCGGAATTTATATTGAAATTTGCCGATATAGACGAAGCAATCGAGGTGAACAGAAATTATCATAGTGATGATCTTTTTGATGAAATAATGATCAAGCGGGAAATGAGAGTTCTTCAGATCGTAAAAGACACTTTTATGTAACCGGAAACATATAGCAATAAAAGCATCCTACAGTACGGCTGACTGTACGGATGCTTTTGTTATTTCACGCAAATTGGTCAGAACACTCTTTTCTGAGGTTTGAGTGACTTATCATAAGCGCCTGTGCTTTTGGTTTTTCTGCGTTTGCGCCGTTTTTTGTGTTTCGGCTTGGTGATATCCACTTTGATGTGGACTTCATTTTTTCCCGCTCGGTGCATATAGACGCTTTGTACAAGCCCTACTCCAAGATACAGACAGGCGGCCGAAGAACCTCCCGAACTGAAAAAGGGAAGAGTAATACCCACAACGGGAAGAAGCCCCAGTACCATTCCTAAATTTATCATTATCTGGGTCGCAAGCAGAGAGAAGTAACCTATACAAATATTTCTTCCGAGAGGATCTGTAGCCTTTCCCGAATTGATAAGTGTTTTGTACAGAAGAAGAAGAAACAGAAAAAGTATTGCTGCACAGCCGATAAAGCCCAACTCTTCTCCTGCAACAGTAAAAATAAAGTCATTTTCCTGATAAGGTACCATTTCTCTTGCAACTCTCGGACCTTCAAAAAGACCTTTGCCCAGCATACCGCCCGATGCAATAGAAACCTTGCCCTGATACTGCTGCCAGCCGTATGTCTGAAGCATTTCATCGTCATTGGTAAACAGTACCGCCATTCTGTTCTGCTGATCCGAATTCATCATTCTTGACCATACAAAAGGAACGGCTGCGCCTGTGCATAGAATGAATACAATGAAATACCTGAGCTGTACGCCTGCCGCAAATGTCATAATCAGAAACATACACGCAAACACAAGAGCCGCACCGTCATCACCCTGCATATGGATAAGCACTATAGGAACAGCTGCGTGAATTACAAGGGACATCGTTCCGATAAAGGTACGAAGCTTGCCTGTTTCTTCAAGTGCTGCAAGGTGGGTGGAAAATGTGATGATAAAGCAGATCTTAGTAAGCTCTGAGGGTTGGAATGTCATGCCCCCCGGCAGGCTTATCCATCCTACGTCATCGGTTCCGACTACCTGTATTCCGATAAAAAATACCGCAAAGGTGAGCGCTAAAGCAACTCCTGCAATAAGCCACCAGCATTTGGATATGAATTTGTAATCAATCCCCGATATTATCACCGCAGCTATATATCCTATGATAACTGCAAATATCTGTGTACGCAGAAAATTCACTTCGCCGCTTCGCTGCTGGCTTGCTATCAGAATACAACCATAGACTGATGCTATAAGTGTAAGTACCCAGTAAACTATATCTGTTTTTTTGAAAAAAGTGCGGAGACCGCCGAAGATCTTATCTCCTATGATCATCGCCTCCCGATATAAGAAATAACCACGGACTCTCAAGCTGCCTCAGCTTTAATTACCGCGTCTTTTCCTGATGTTTTCTTATTGATGTTCATACACCTACTATTATATAATAAATATGCACCGTATTCAAGTGTCGGTGAAAATTCTTCCCTTATATCTGTCCCGCCCGCTCGGAGCAATGCTGTTAACCTAAGACATTGACGAAAGATTTGGAGACCTGTTTCGTTTCACTACGCATAACTTCCGCCGGCCAATCGCCCTACGGGCTTTTGGAGCGTCACTTATGCCCCCGGACCCTGCAAGCCTTTGAAAAGGCCCCTGCGAAACTTTTGCACTTTCTCTTTTGCCGCTTCATTCGCCTTCCTTATTTTATTACCTTCCATATGTGCACTAAAGTCAGTAATATGAAAAAATGATAATATTTTGCGGGTCAAGGGGCTCAGCCCCTTGCGAGGTGCAGGGCGAGGAGCCCTGCATTTTAAACAGAACTGTCTCAGGCGAGCGCTGTAATTATGTGGGTAATAACTTGACAGTAGGAATGGGATGTGTTAAAATTTAAAATGAAAAAAGGGGAGCTTGCAGACAGGCTGAGAGGAAGGTGTGACCTTCGACCCATTACCTGATTTGGATAATGCCAACGTAGGGAAAATATCTTATGATTACGAGAAGTTTTCCTGATATGGGTAACTTCTTATTTTTTGGGGAGGGAAAAAAATGGTCTTGATTAACGGAACAAAAACGGATGCAGACGGGAAAACAGTCGAAGAATATATCTCACAGACAGATTACAACCGCAGCCGTATTGCAGTTGAGATAAACGGCGATATCGTGCCCAAATCAAAATATGACTCAACTATTCTTAACGACGGAGATACGGTTGAAATAGTCGGCTTTGTAGGGGGCGGTTGATTTGGCTATAAGCGAACAGCAGGCAAAAAGATATGCAAGGCATTTTTCACTTAAAGAAATAGGTGTAAGAGGACAGAAAAAACTTCTCTCCTCAAAAGTACTTGTGATAGGCGCGGGGGGACTGGGTTCGTCTGCAATACTCTATCTTGCGGCGGCAGGAGTCGGCAGTCTTGGCATAGCCGATTTTGACGCAGTTGATCTGTCTAATCTGCAAAGACAGATAATACATAAAACGGAAAATGTGGGTATGCCTAAAACAAGATCTGCTGAAATAGCTGTAAAAGCTATTGATCCGAATATAATTATAAGGCTATATGACTTCGCTCTGACTCCTGATAATATAACAGACATTATTTCTGAGTACGATTTTATTCTTGACTGTACTGACCGCTTTGAAACAAAATTTCTTATAAACGATGCCTGCGTAATTGCTGAAAAACCTTATTCTCATGCAGGTGTGGTACGCTTTGAGGGACAGGCTATGACTTATATTCCAAAAAAAGGCCCGTGTCTGCGATGCCTTATGGGTGGTGTGCCTCATGACGCTGTTACCTGCAAAGATGCAGGTGTGATCGGTGCGGCTGTGGGTGTGCTGGGAAGTGTTCAGGCTCTCGAGGCTGTAAAGTATCTGACGGGGGTCGGCGATCTTTTGTGCGGAAGAATTTTTTCGTTTGACGGACTTACAATGAATGTGCGTGTTCATTCAATGCCGGGCGCTGATCCGGATTGTGCAGTATGCGGAGGATCCCCGTCGATAAAAAATCTTGCTGAAAACAGCAGAGATTATTTTATACAATCTTGTAATAACGGCGGTGATGATGTATGATAGAAAAAATTTCAATTGAGAAATATATAAAAACAGAAAATGATATTCTGATTGATCTCAGAGATAAAACTGTCTGTAGCTTCGGTTCTTTGCCTGAAGCTGTAAATATTCCTATGGAAGAAATAGAAAAACTGTATTCTCTCCCGAAAAATAAACGCATAGTTCTTTTCTGTCAGAAAGGTGACTACAGCGGGGAAATTGCCGAACTCCTGAGTGACAACGGCTATAATGTAGCAGACCTTACGGGCGGATACAGGAAATGGATCACTTCAGTTTAATTTGTAATGTTGAAAGTGGAATCAGGAGTTAGGAGTTAGGAATTATGGATAACGGTATCATGGAAAAGCGTTGTCTGCTAAAAATTTCAGAAAAGGAAAAAATATAAATCGCCATATAATTCTACATTCCACTTTCCAAATTCCACATTATTTAAGAAAGGTTGGTTGATATGAATAATGATAAGCTGGTTCTTGGAGGAAAGGAATTCTCTTCAAGGTTTATTCTTGGTTCGGGAAAGTATTCGCTTTCCCTGATCGAAGCAGCAGTACGGGATGCAGGCGCACAGATCATTACTCTTGCGGTGCGCAGGGCAAATACAAAAGAACATGAAAATATCCTTGACTATATACCCGAGGGTGTAACACTTCTGCCGAATACATCGGGTGCAAGAAATGCAGAGGAAGCTGTACGCATAGCAAGACTGGCAAGAGAACTGGGCTGCGGCGATTTTGTCAAGGTGGAAATAATGAGGGACAGCAAGTATTTGCTGCCCGATAATAACGAAACTGTTAAGGCAACCGAAATACTTGCAAAAGACGGTTTTGTTGTGCTGCCGTATATGTACCCTGATCTTTACAGCGCAAGAGATCTTGTTAATGCAGGCGCAAGTGCAGTAATGCCACTTGCTTCGCCCATAGGTTCGAACAAGGGACTTGCCACAAAAGAATTTATTCAGATACTTATTGATGAAATAGAATTGCCTGTTATCGTTGACGCAGGTATAGGCAGACCTTCACAGGCTTGTGAAGCTATGGAAATGGGCGCTGCCGCTATTATGGCTAACACAGCTCTGGCTACAGCAGGTGATCTTCCGCTTATGGCTGCGGCTTTCAAGGCTGCTATAGAGGCAGGAAGAATGGCTTATCTTGCAAAGCCGGGCCGTGTTCTTACGAGAGGTGCGTCTGCTTCCGATCCGCTTACAGGATTTCTGAGAAACTGAGGTGCGAATATGGAAAACAGCTTTTTTGTAGACAGTGATAAACTATCTGCCGCTGCCCTTGAAAAAAAACACAAGCTTGAAAATGACCCCTCATTCCGTACAAATCATATGGAATATATGGAAGGAATGGAAATAATAAAATCCGATATCTGCGAAAAGGTCATGTCACAGGTAAAAGAGTATGATTACAGCAAATATACTGCCCGTGATGTTGTTGCAGCATTGGAACATGAAACTTGCAGCATTGAAGATTTCAAAGCGCTTTTGTCACCTGCTGCCGCACCATATCTTGAACGCATGGCGCAAAGAGCAAGGACTGAAACAGGAAAACATTTCGGCAATACTGTTTATCTGTTCACACCTCTTTATATTGCAAATTACTGCGAAAATTACTGCGTTTACTGCGGTTTCAATTGCTATAACGATATAAGAAGAATGAAGCTCAATATGGAGCAGATAGACAGGGAAATGAAAATAATCGCCGATTCGGGTATGGAGGAAATACTTATCCTGACAGGCGAAAGCAGGGCTAAAAGCAGCGTTGAATATATAGGCGAAGCCTGTAAGCTTGCAAGAAAATACTTCCGTATGGTGGGACTGGAGATATATCCCGTGAATACAGACGAATACCGTTATCTGCATGAATGCGGCGCAGATTATGTCACGGTTTTTCAGGAAACATATGATACCGACAAATACGAAACACTTCATCTTATGGGTCACAAGCGTGTATGGCCATACCGATTTGACGCTCAGGAACGAGCACTTATGGGCGGTATGAGAGGTGTTGCCTTTTCTGCGCTGCTCGGTCTTTCGGATTTCAGAAAGGATGCACTTGCAAGCGCTCTTCATGTGTACTATCTCCAGAGAAAATATCCTCATGCGGAAATGTCACTGTCCTGCCCGAGACTTCGTCCCATCATCAATAATGAGAAGATCAATCCTCTTGATGTGCATGAAACGGAGCTTTGTCAGGTGATCTGCGCATATCGTATTTTCATGCCTTTTGTGGGGATAACCGTATCTTCGAGAGAAAGTAAGTCTTTCCGTGACGGTATCGTTAAAATAGCGGCAACAAAAATTTCCGCCGGTGTTTCAACAGGTATAGGCGACCATGAAAGCAAATACAGCGGAAAGGAGTCGGACGGTGCTGAGGGTGACGAACAGTTTGAGATAAACGACAGCAGAAGCTTTGATAGTATGTATAAGGATATGTCTGAGGAAGGACTCCAGCCCGTTCTGAATGACTATATTTATGTTTAAAGTTATCTGCATAACAAACAGACATCTGTGCAGCGAAGACTTCCTTGTGCATATAACAAAAACTGCTGCCGCAGCGCCGGACAGTATAGTGCTCAGAGAAAAAGACCTGGGCGAGGATGACTATGTATGTCTTGCAGAAAAAGTAATGAATATATGCAGTGAATACAAGGTCGCTTTTACGATGCACTTTTATTATAAAGCAGCAATCCGTCTTGGAATAAGGCGTGTACATATTCCGCTTTTTATGATGCGTCAGATGACGGATGAGGAAAAACAGTTTTTTTCCGTTATAGGCGTTTCCTGCCACAGTAAGGAAGAAGCTATGGAAGCCGAAAAACTCGGTGCTTCTTATATCACAGCAGGACATATTTTTGAAACTGACTGCAAGGCGGGACTCAGGGGCAGAGGACTTGGCTTTCTAAGCGAGGTAAAGAAAAGCGTCGGTATTCCTGTTTTTGCAATAGGCGGTATAAGCCCGGTAAATGCCGGCGAAGTTATTTCGGCAGGCGCTGACGGTATCTGTATCATGAGCGGTTTTATGAGAGCGGAGGAACCTTCGGAGCTTTTGGATAGTCTGAGAATATTAAAGCGAGGTGACAGTATATCATGAACAAAATTGATCTTTTGCTTTATGCCATAACGGACAGCAAAAGTTTAGGCGGCAGGGATTTTTATACGGAGATTGAAAATTCGCTCAAAGGCGGAGTTACTGTTTTACAGCTCAGAGAAAAGGAGCTTACTACTCCTGAGCTTACCGAAAAAGCGGTAAAGGTAAAGCGGATTTGCGAAAAATACGGTGTTCCTCTTATAATTAATGACAATGTTCAGGCGGCAATTGACAGCGGCGCAGACGGTGTTCATGTTGGCGCTGATGATATGAATGTTTCCGAAATACGCAGGCTTGCAGGAGAAAGCTTTATTATTGGCGCAACCGCAAAAACACCTGAGCAGGCTAAAAATGCCCGGGAGCAGGGCGCAGATTATCTGGGCTGCGGAGCTTTGTTTACATCTCCCACAAAGAAAAATGCAAAGCCGATGACCGTTGAAACTCTGAAAGAAATAACAAGGGCAGTAACAATTCCTGTTGTTGCAATAGGCGGTCTGACTTTCGATAATATTGATATTATAAAGGACAGCGGCGTATCGGGGGCAGCGGTCATATCTGCAATTTTTGCCGAAAAGGATGTAAAATCCGCTGCCGAAAAGCTCAGGCAAAAAATAGGGGGACTTCTGAATGTATCTCAGACCATATAAAAAAACAGACTCAGAAACTATACTTTCATGGTGCAGGGATGAAAAAACCTTCAGATTCTGGACATCCGACAGATATGATCATTTTCCGATCACTGAGGATGATATGAATTATAAGTACTTTGACTGCAACGGTGACTGTATTGAGGAGGACAATTTTTACC
This sequence comes from uncultured Ruminococcus sp., assembly GCA_902763365.1. GTDB lineage: Bacteria > Bacillota > Clostridia > Oscillospirales > Acutalibacteraceae > UBA1213. Next base: position 19,565 of record CACWRT010000009.1, on the reverse strand, counting down.
CTATGACTGCCTGTGATGATGATGGGATAGTCGGGCATTTCATTTTAAGATATACAAATGGTGATGTACATACCCTTCGTATCGGCTTTGTTATAATAGACGATAAAAAACGCGGCTGCGGAGTCGGCAGAGAAATGATAAGTCTTGCGCTGCGCTATGCGTTTACTATTGCAGGAGCAGAAAAAGTGACTATCGGCGTTTTTGAAAACAACACAAGCGCGTATCATTGCTATAAATCGGCAGGATTTAAAGAGATTAGCATTGAAAACCCGCAAATATGTAACCTGTTCGGTGAAAAAATCAAGGTAGTTGAATTATCAGCGGATAAAAAATCATTTTATCATACAACGGAATTACCGGTACCAACACATTTGAAAAATAATTTTATTCCGATAGGAACAGATAATACAGAATACAAAGTTACCGGACGTATATTCTGTAATTGTGGCAATACAAGTTTTGAGGTATGGGAAAGTAACGACAGAGAGATCGATAAATTAATTTGCAGTAACTGCGGCAAGGATATGCTGTTATTTGATTCCGGAAAACATGGTTGGAACGGATTTGTATGTAAAATGGATTTTCTTGATCGTACTAAACTATTTAATAAGTACAGCTGTGGGAAATGCAGCTGCGATCACTTTGAAGTAACCGCAGATATTTCTTCACAAGGGAAACAGGATTTTACAGATGAATGTGTATCAAACGATAATTCATTTAAACCTGATGACTGGGTTGACGGATTTGAGTGGATAACAATTTCACTTTCGTGCTGCAATTGTCGGAGCATTGAAAAAGATTGGCTTGATTTGGAAACTATGTGATCATTATTGCCTGAATCAAGGTGTTAACAATTTTTTATCACATTTGTTTTTGGTTATGTTATGAGGAGTTATCATGAGTTTTATAAATGGAATAAAATCTGTTTTTGGTATCAAACCGAAAAAAACCGAACCGCTTTATAAGATCGAACAGATAGTGTTTTCTGAAACAGTCACTAAAATTGCATCCGTTATTTCAGATAATGATAAAAATGTATTGGAAAAAGCTGATCTGGTCTTGAAAGATCCTGATAAGTATATTCTTGAAAGATATATAGATAATCCGCCTATAGATTTTGAATTTGCTTTCAAAAACGATGTACAGGACAAACAATGGTGGCTGATACATGACGTACTGACGGACAACGATTATATTCATTATCTTGACTGGAAAGATGATGCAGGGATTTTTCTTACTGAGTTTGATGCATTAAAAGGCAGGGACAAAATATCTGCTGTAGTTGCAGAAAAAGACCTTGACGGAAAAGATGAGCTTACCGAAATCTTTACATACGTCAACAGTATGATTGAGCAGGATAATTATGTACTTTGTGTTTATGATATAGATGCGGACGGATATCCGATTTTCTTGACGAAAAAAGAAAATCTTCCGTTACTGACAGAATCAGCAGAAAAAGTCGGACATCGTATAGGCAGAGCCGGATAATTTATTGCCTGCGTAATATAATTCAGACAGTTAAATTATGACTCATGCATAAACAAAGCGGTATATCGGGGACACCACTTTATGTCGCTATATAAAAATAATGCTTTAATAAAGTGAAAGGAGTAAAATAGAATGAAAACAGCATTATCAATCGCAGGAAGTGATTCCTGCGGAGGCGCCGGTATTCAAGCAGATATAAAAACGATCACCCTGAACGGTGTTTATGCCATGAGTGCCATAACAGCACTTACGGCACAAAATACAACAGGTGTGCGTGCCGTATACGAGGTTTCACCGGAATTTCTCGGGCACCAGATCGACGCAGTTTTTGAGGATATCAGACCCGATGCGGTTAAGATCGGGATGGTATCGTCTACGGCGCTTATAGAAATAATTGCCGAAAGACTGACTTATTACAAGGCAGAGAATATCGTCGTTGATCCCGTAATGGTTGCTACCAGCGGTGCAAGACTTATTGCAGAGGATGCGGTGCAGGCGCTTAAAGAAAAGCTTCTCCCGATTGCAAAGGTAATAACACCTAATATCCCTGAAGCTGAAGTTCTTGCAGAAATTGAAATAACCGATCGTGACAGTATGACAAGGGCTGCTGAAATCATAAACAAAAGATATAATGCGGCAGTTCTTGTTAAAGGCGGTCATAGTATAAGCGATGCAACGGATATACTTTGCAGTGACGGTATGTTTACAACCTTCGAGGGGAAGCGTATCGATAATCCGAATACCCATGGAACAGGCTGTACCCTTTCATCGGCAATTGCCGCAAATCTTGCAAAAGGCTGTACAATCGAAAAGTCAGTCGAAAGGGCAAAGGCTTACATATCGGGCGCGCTGGGTGCAATGCTTGACCTTGGAAAAGGCTCGGGACCCATGGATCACGGATTCGATTATAACGGTCAGTTCAGTTAAGCTGATCTGAGCTTAAAGCAATAAGCTCAAAGAAGAAAGCTTGAAATAGGAGGCTTTCTTCTTTGGTCATTTCTATGAGTGACATAAACTAAATAAATGCTTGAAAGGAATTATGAATTATGAGAACTTACAAAACACAGATGGAAGCAGCAAAAAAGGGTATAATCACACCCGAAATGAAAATAGTGGCAGAAAAAGAGTATACCACTCCCGAAAAAATCATGGAATCGGTGGCAAAGGGTGAGGTTGCAATTCCCTGTAATATCAATCACAAATCTATCTCTCCCGAAGGAATCGGCGCAGGTCTGAAAACAAAGATCAATGTAAATTTAGGAATCTCCGGCGACTGCAAAAACTATGATGTGGAAATGCAGAAGGTGGATATGGCTATAAAATTCGGCGCAGAGGCTATAATGGATCTCAGCAATTACGGCAAAACAAATACCTTCCGCCGCGAGCTTATAGAAAAGTCTCCTGCTATGATCGGTACTGTTCCTATGTATGACGCTATAGGCTATCTTGAAAAGGATCTTCTTGAGATAAGTGCCGAGGATTTCCTTAAAGTTGTACGTGCCCACGCAGAAGAAGGCGTTGACTTCATGACTATTCATGCAGGTATAAACCGCCGTGCAGTTGAAGCTTTTATGCGTGACAAGAGAAAAATGAATATCGTTTCCCGAGGCGGTTCACTGCTTTTTGCATGGATGATGATGACAGGAAACGAGAATCCTTTCTATGAATATTATGACAAGGTTCTTGATATCCTTGAGGAATTTGATGTTACCATCAGCCTTGGTGATGCGCTGCGCCCGGGCTGTATTGATGACGCAACAGATGCAGGACAGATCTCTGAGCTTATTGAGCTTGGTGCGCTGACAGAAAGGGCATGGGAGAGAAATGTTCAGGTCATGGTTGAAGGTCCGGGACATATGGCTATGAATGAAATAGCTGCTAATATGAAGCTCCAGAAGCGTCTTTGCCACAATGCGCCTTTCTATGTTTTAGGCCCGCTTGTAACTGATATTTTCCCCGGGTACGATCATATTACATCTGCTATTGGCGGAGCAATTGCGGCGGCAAGCGGCGCAGACTTCCTGTGCTACGTTACTCCCGCGGAACACCTGAGACTGCCCGATCTTAATGACGTAAAGGAAGGCATAATTGCAAGCAAGATCGCAGCTCATGCGGCAGATATCGCTAAGGGTGTGCCTCATGCAAGAGATAAGGACAATGAAATGGCTGAAGCTCGTCATAAGGTTGACTGGGAAGAAATGTTCAAGGTAGCGGTTGACCCTGAAAAAGCAAGGGCTTACTTTGAAAGCACTCCTCCTGCCGACAGACATACCTGCTCCATGTGCGGAAAAATGTGTGCTGTAAGAACCACAAATCTAATTCTTGAAGGTAAAAAAGTTGAATTCTGTACTGAAAAATAAGAGTATTTCAGAAAAGTGAATATTATCTCGTAATATATGTAAAAATATACAAAAGCAACTCTGTTAAATTAATAATGGAGTTGCTTTTTGTAGAATTGTTTGGTATGTGTACTATATATTATTGACACGCCCCTTAAAAATATATATAATGGGAGCGTGGGTGACAGACCCATAAGTGGCTTTTTGTTATTGACGAAGGCAAAGCAGAGGAATGTTATATTTTGAAGCTTGTTTTTTTGCAGGCGAAAGGAGATAATTATGGATTATTCATATTCTTATTCGGGTGATATGGACACAGCTGCAATGGCAGCGGCAGGCGGCGCGTTAACCGTTGTCTATATTATTAGTTTGATCATCGGCATTATTGCTATTGTGGCAATGTGGAAGCTCTTTAGTAAGGCAGGCAAACCGGGTTGGGCAGCAATAGTTCCGATCTATAATGCTTATGTACTTTTTGATATCGTTTACGGAAAGGGAATAAAGTTTCTTCTTTGCCTTGTTCCTTTGCTCAATATTGCAGTTTCAATCGGTCTTTACGTCAGACTTGCGCAGGTTTATGGCAAGGGTGCAGGTTTTGGTATTGCTATGCTGCTCTTCCCGTACATTTGTTTACCGATCCTTGCATTCGGTAATTCAGAGTATCAGGGACCTGTAGATTCTTTTATCTGATTCATGTAAAGCTTGCCTGTGTCAATAATCCGATAAGGACAGGAGATGTTCTCCTGTCCTTATGTTTTTTCTTAATGAATAGTGAATAATAAAAGGGGCTCAGAGCTGTGACAGCTCATATTTTTTGCCAAAATCAGTTTTACTTGCCGCGGTGCCAAAACTGTATCTCTTGTCCGTGAGCTTTTCGTTCTTGAATTGACGATTCTTATACAAATGCTTCGAATAATTTCTTTCCGTTTACTTCCTTTTCAGTAAGATCACAGCTTTTGCTTTGGTTGAAGCTGTATGTCAGCATATATCCGGTGTCAAGATGATAGTAGCTGATGTAATCCGCAAGCTGAACCTCGCCTTTTTCATGATAGGCTTTACCCCTCCAGATCATCAACTCTACAACAAATCTTTCTCCGAGATAGTCAATTACTATATCCATACGCTCACGGTTGCGTGTACGGCTTTCGATATAGTAATTACCCGTGCCGTTGATGATCGGTCGGATAAAAAGCAGAAATCTAGTCCTGCCTTCCTCTTCGTCAAAGATATCAGCTTTTCCTTCGTAAATATCATCAAACACAGTAATATAACGCTCTAAAAGCTTCTTCATGTTCAGACGACCGTTTTCGATGATCTGGTCTTTGCTGTCTGAGCCGGATCGTGAAATAGGGCTGTCCTTAACCTCTTTCAGATTCAGGAAATAATTATAAAGAATAACCTCAAATATTCTGTTGGATATTACCATTGCACCGTCATTATTGGTAAGGAAACCGTACATTTCACCATCCATAGCAGTTATATTATATTGATTATATGATACTCTGTCACCGCTGAACAAAATGCTTTGCAGTATTTCTCTCAGAGGCTCATTGACGTAAACCTTGCCCATCAATGAATCAAATAAAGTATTGTTTTCTGAAAGGATATGCTTGACAGCTTCGCTTACACCGTTAATATTCCATTCTGTGGGAAATTCCGTATCTATTATCTGACAGATACGGCTGACGAGGAATGGATATCCGCTTGTATAGTCATAGATTTCCTGTGCTATTTTATGGGTATCCATTCCGGTGTTGTGGTCATTTTCATATTCATCAAGCATTCCGGTGATACCCTGTACAGATAAGCTCATATTGATCCTGAAATCTGATGCAATGTTCCAGGGACTGTTGATTTTATGAGCTTCTTCCGGGCGTAGCTTTCGCTTGAGATTTTTTATATCTGTTACTCCGGCAAGGATCACGGATCTGAAAGCACCGTTTTAGGAATCCATTTTTCTTTCGAGATACATAAGTCTGAGCTGGGCAAGAAAATCTAAAAATACCTGATTGTTTGATGCAGAGTCAACTTCGTCAATTATCAGAACTACAGCCTTTTCCGAAGAATCAAACCACTGAGTCAGAACATCAAATAATTCATCAAGGACAGCAAGTTCGTCTTTTCTCGCAAGAATTTCATTGATCAATTCCTGTATTTCATTCGGGATATTTGCTTTTTTAGCTTTCTTTTTCAAAAGTCTGCAAAAGGCTTTTACAAATTTTTCTTCTGTTGCAAAGCTGGCGTTTCCTATTGCCTGAAAATCAAGGCTCAACACATAGTATTCATCTTGAAGCTTTTGTGCAAGCAAATTCAGAGTTGTGGTTTTCCCGTATTGTCTTGCACGGTTGATTGTAAAATCATCCTCATGTTCCAAAACAAACTTGACAGCTTCATCAGTCGGAGAAGATTTCAGAAATCTGGCTGTTTCTTCCGGAGATTTACCATCGGTAAGATATTTAAACTGTGACAGAGCTTTGATACTTACTCGTTTGGACTTTCGCTGGAGCTTTGCAATTAATGCTGTGATCTGATTTGAAAGTCTGTCCTTTTCGAGTACTTTTAACCCGTCAATCAAATCTTTGAATGATGTATTAGGATTGGCTGCGACCGGCTTCATGTTGCTGACCGGTTCAAGGGTTTCATAAACCCCAACAGGGTCATAAATCTCAAAGTGGGTTTTATTTATTTAGGGACAAAGTCTTGTTGCGCGGCCAAGCATCTGTTCAAACAGGATTCTTGACTTTATTCTGCGCATAAAAACAAGATTCGTTATTTCGGGAACATCAATTCCTGTAGTAAGAAGATCGACTGTTACAACTACTTTAGGATTACTTTCATTTTTAAACAGCTTGATAGCTTCAAGTATTTTCTTTTTGTTTCCACCCTCGATGCTGCCGGTGATTTTCATAACGGTGTCGTTGTCAACACCATACTTGGAGTATATTTCTTTAAGTATCTGAACTATCATATCAGCATGACTGTCATCAACTGCATAGATCAGTGTTTTTCCCTCTCCATCGGGGTCGAAATCCATAGCTATTTCTTCAAAAACTGCTCTGTTGAAATTCGGGACTATAATTTTCTTATTAAATGAGTCAACTTCAAATTTCATATCATCTTCGAGTTCGGCACTATTAATGACTTCCCCTGTGTTAGGATCAAAAATAGCTAAGGTATCACCCTTTTTATACTGAATGCCGCTGTCCCGAAGCTTAGTATGAATATCATGGGGAGCATCGTGGTCAACAAGATATCCGTCAATAACAGCTTCCCGATACGAATAAGTATACACTGGTCTACCAAAAATCTCGGTAGTATGAAGTGCTGGAGTAGCGGTAAGCCCGATCTTTACTGCATCGAAGTATTCAATTACGGTTCTGTACTTGCTGATGTAGTCATCCTGATTCCGGTACAAAAACTCATCATCGCTTAATTCTTTGTCGAGAATGTAACCCCTGTGAGCTTCGTCTACTATTATCAGATCATAATCCGTTACAGAAGGCATAACATCACCTTCACCATAGATGATCCGTTTTACGAGACTCTGAACGGTAGCTATATGTATACGGGTTTCTTTATCGATCGTTTTATCGTCAAGACCTTTGATATTATAAATAGAGTTCAATGTCATAAGGTCCTCGATTTTGACTTCCTTGAATACATCAAAAGCCTGTTCACCAAGTGCGGTACGATCCACAAGGAAAAGAATTCTTTTAAATCGGTTGCTTTTAATAAAGCGATAGATCATTCCTAAAATAGTTCGTGTTTTTCCGGTTCCTGTTGCCATAGACAGCAAAACAGTCAAAGCACCGTTGATTATAGCTTTTTCAGCAGCTTCTACGGCTGAAATCTGATAATCACGAAGGTTCAATCCGTCGGGATCACGCAGTAAATCATAAGGTGTATTGCTCAATGTAGAGTTAGCTTCATTGATATTCTGTTCAAGCAGTTCTTTAATGCCATCCGGACTTATCCATCCTTGCAGAGCTTTTGGAGCATTTGTACTGTTTCTCAGATCAAGAAACCAGATTCCGGATTTAGTTTCTATTTGTTTAAGGTATTTTCTGCCGTTGGTTGCAAACACAAAAGGAACCTGATATTTGCCCCATGTACTGATAAGATAGTCTGAATGTTCTGATTTAATCATAGAAGCATAATCTTTACATTGACAGTCTATTACGGACGGTATATCGAGAGCGGCTTTTTTAGCTTCGATAATACCGACAAGCTTTAATCCTATGAAAAGGGCATAGTCTGCATAGCCACTTTTACTTACAGCAGAGTTTGTTTTCCATTCTGCGATGGCTATGTTTCTGCCTTTTTGTGGTCTGGTGCCTTTTGAATACCTAAGGTTATTGGTATCGGCTTCCCAGCCGGATTTCCTCAGTTGTTCGTCTATTATCAAGCGAGTTTCGGCTTCGGTAAGATCTATGTCTTCAGCAACGGCAGCAGCTTGTTCGGTTCGATCTGACTTGTTCGTCTCGGAGGCTGCCGTCTGCACATCCTCAATTTTCTGAATCAGTTTTGCAATTTCATCTTCTTGACTCTTAATGATGCTTTGATAGTCAACCTCTGGTTCTTTTACAGGCATTACAAACGGTTCAGGACTGTATTTCCAATCTCCGTATACGCTCATAAACCAGCTTGCTAAATGATATGTCATCTGTAGGAGAGTTTTTGCATCATCAATCGAATCCTCATAGTTATGAACTGCATCATTTCGTTTTTTTCGAAGGGCAAATAGAATGTCATCTATCTTGCTTCCTCTTTCGATCAGTCCTTCTTTTTTGAGAATTGTTATTCTGTTTGAATGAGTGTTGTCATAGTCGGGTTCAGGAAGGTGTTCAAATTTGAATATCTCTTGTACAAGCCTTTCTGCAAACATACCAAGCTTGTAAATGCAGGTATTAGGATCATCGTAAAGATAATTCTCTGCCATGCTGCCGATTTTAGACAGTGTCGGCCAATAATGGTTCAGAAATTCAAAGTTTGACTTCATAAGATCACCACCATCTTAAAGTTCCGATAATATATGATTATGAGAATATACCTAACATAATTATATAGCATTCTAACAAAAATGACAAGTAGAAAAAAGGAAAAATATATCTATATGTACAATAAAACGTACCATGAAATGTCCTAAATATATTGCTATTTTACAAAATCTACATTATAATAGATTATATATATGGAAACATGGAGGATCATCACTAATGCCGGACTTTTTAATAGATAATATATTCACACATTCAGCAGAAGACACTTGTAAATATGTAACTTTGAGTGAATTTGAAGAAGATTTCATCATCGGTTGCCATATTGATGTTCTTGCAATGCCTGAGGATGTAGACGATGCAAAAGAAAACGAAATACTTGAAAACCCTGATTTAGCAATTAAAGTAGGAACAATAACCGGATTTTTGTTGTTGTACTACGAGATGGAGAAAAATAACGTAGATATTCATGAAGCATGTGATGCGGAAAATGCCGATCTTGAATTTGTGTGCTCTGCGTTGATGGAGGATGAAGGACCTCTGGAGATAAATCCGGGAGCCAACACATTCTATATCCATGAAATTGAGCTGGAAAAAGAATACGACACAAAAGAAGTTCATAATTTCATTGCAACAAAACTCCATAAGATATTGTTGGCACATTACCATGTCGAACCGGAGATCCTTGTCTATTATCCCAGACCTTTGCCATACGATACAAGATACGAAGATTTAAAGAAAGAATTGGCAAGAAATGCTTATTCGGAATATCTCGCAAGAAGAGAAGGCAGGATAGAAGATGATGATAAGCCTCATCTTGTTATGAGCGAAGATCAGGTCAAAATAGTAATGGGTATGAGGGAAGAAGGTTATACATATCCGGAAAGTGCCAAAGACCTGACGCTGTGGGATAAGTATATGAGTGCAGGTTTTAAAGAATGGAAGAATACGAGGGTTTTGTATAGAATCATTAACTAGGAAGTAGGAGATAACCATGACCGAAAACATAGAAGTTCTGTTTCACAGCAGTATTCGTATACACAGTTCTGACGGGATCATCTATATTGATCCCTTCAAAATACAGAATAAATACAACGATGCGGACTACATCTTCATTACCCACGACCACTACGATCATTATTCAGTTGAAGACATCAAGAAAGTAGTTGGAGAGAAAACAGTTTTTGTTGTTCCTGAGAAAATGGGCAGAACTGTATCCTCTGATTTCAAAGGACATGGAGAGATAAGAACAGTTTCTCCAGGAAAAGAATATATAGTCAATAATATTGAGTTTGAAACTGTATCGGCATATAATCTGCTCAAACCATTTCATCCAAAAATGGCAGGGTGGTGCGGATATATCCTGATACTTGACGGAAAAAGGATATACATTGCAGGAGATACAGATGCGACCAAAGAGGCAAAGGCTGTGAAGTGTGATATTGCGATGGTTCCCATAGGTGGAACATTTACAATGGACGCAAAGAAAGTTGCTGAACTTATTAACACTATTAAACCCAAAATTACTATTCCTACACATTTTGGCAGTCTATTTCAAAAATCATAGCGAATAAAAAATGCTATTTCTATCAAAACGGAAATGCAGGGAAATGTATCATTCAACCGCTTGATGAGCATGAATTAGAAATGATGGGAGCGGAAATTGATGAGATAAAGCGGCTGACAGATGACAAATCATTCTTGCTGGTTGCTATTCTGGTTGATGAATGGAATAAGGAGTTATCTCCTTGGGAAGCTCCTGCTGTATTTGGCAAAGAAAATTTTGGATGCGGTGCAGCAGATACGTTATCTTTTATAACCGATACTTTGATTCCGTATATCCACAAATCATACGAAAAGGTATTGGAATACTATCTCGGAGGCTACTCTCTTGCCGGACTTTTTTCACTTTGGGCAGGATATCAGACGGATGTTTTCCGTGGAATTGCAGCTGTATCACCCTCAGTCTGGTTTGAGGGTTGGAATCAATATATCTTATCACATACGATCAAAGCGGAGAAAACATACCTGAGTCTTGGAGATAAGGAATCAAAGACAAAGAATAGAGTAATGGCAACGGTTGCGGACAGAATACAAATCCAATATGAGAGCCTTGAAAATAAGCACATATTAGAATGGAATTCGGGAAATCATTTTGCACAGCCGGATATCAGAACGGCAAAGGGGTTTGCTTGGTTGATGAATAATTTAACCGAACACGAAAAATACGGAGAATACTTTATGAATAAAAGCGTTTCGGACATTATGAGCGAGTACAGTGAGCAGCATGATGAGTGGCACTGACGACTGTGGAAACATATCCGTTAATGGTATTCTGTGTAAACGGTGCAGAAACTTTTTTAACGGCTTCATTCAATTAACTATCATGTATTTATTATGTGGGTTATTTGATCGAGTATTTATATACCGGTACTGGGTGGGACATACGAAAGCGTGGCTGATACCGGTATATATTGGAAAAATGATGTGGAATATGACATAAAAAGCTATCAATGACTAATACATTTAAAAATTTGAAAAATGTTACGGCAGGAGAAGGTTTTTCGGATGCCGCCTTAAAAACTCTTGCTGAAAATGTCATTATGATATAAGGAAAAACAACATGATGAAGCTGATAAAATGCGATATAACAAATTCAGATGAAGTCAAGAAGCTATATCATCGGACAATTATATTTATAAAACTACAGGCGGCGCTGCAAAGTTCAGGGAGAAGGCTGAAAAAAAGGGGCTTAAAATATTATTGGTAAATGTATGATGAATCCTATTCTTTTTGTTTGAAACAAAGTATTCAAAGAAAAGCTGTTTTGTCTATTGGCATATACTCAGAATGTAACTGTTCAGCCAGTTAACAAATGACTACCGATTGTGATGAGGCTTGAATTCAGGGAGACGATTTAAAATAATAATCAAACCTATGGACTTTCCTTATGCGGATTGCCCATAGGCTTTTTTTGGAAAACTATTATAAAAAATATATTGATATTGTGTCAGAATATGTGTATAATAAGTTTAATGACACGATGTCATAATAAATAACAGAAAGGAAAGAAACCATGCCAAAGGGATCACCGGAGCTGACCGCAGCAAGAAAAGAAGAGATCGTAAATGCTTGTGAACAGCTTTACAAAACTATGAGTTTTAAGGAAATAACTCTGAAAGAGATCGGCGCAGTAACATCATTTACCCGCACATCTATCTATAACTATTTTCAGACGAAAGAGGAAATCTTCCTTGCACTGTTTGAGCGTGAATATGACCGATGGAACGAAAGTCTTGCGGCAATTCTGGAGAACAACGATAGTCTGACAAGAAGAGAATTAGCCGAAAAAATAGCGGAGTCACTTAGTGAACGTGTACAGCTTCTCAAGCTTCTTTCCACAAACCATTTCGATATGGAGGCAAACAGCCGTCAGGAGCTTTTGGTATCATTCAAAAAATCGTATGGTGCTTCAATGGGAAGTATTTGCCGGCTTTTAGATAAATTTGTGCCGGAAATGAGCGTGACACAGAAGCAGGATTTTATTTATCGCTTTTTCCCGTTTATGTTTGGCATTTATCCCTACACCTATGTAACGGATAAGCAGAGGGCAGCTATGGAAGAAGCAGGGGTAGATTATGTCTATCAATCCGTATATGAGCTGACCCTGAATTGTATTCTTGGTCTGTTTGGTTATTGAGGAATGGTCAGAATACGGTCGTAGCTATGAATGGTATATGGTAAATGATGCTGCACTTATAAAAGAGTACATAGCAGCGAACTCCAAAAGCTTCAATATATTGATACTCAGAAAAGACAGTATTGATTTTTTATATTATATCAGTGCATGGGATAATATTATCGCTGTACGGGATTATGCAGGAGACTTTTAGGATAAGCGTAATGCAGTAAAACAATAAGAAGGAGAATTATACATTATGAGGCCAAAGGACTATAAACCAAGAAAAGCAAAGGCCGGAGAGGTGTATGCCTGCTATATCAGAAAGCTGAAAAAATATTGCCTGTACCAGATTCTGAGTGTAGATAAAAGCTTTATCAGCTATGTTGGGATAGATTACCTGTCAGAAAAGCTCCCAAATGCTGAGGAGGTAAAGGGACTACCGATATATCGACGCAACGAATATGTTCATCGCAATAGTCCGGAAAAATCAATTATACAAAATAATCATGTTCCTCATAACTATGTTTATATATGTACAATGGAACTGATAACCGAGCCACCCTATGGTGTTTATTCGGGCGGTTGGCCGGACGGTGACGAATACATCACAAGAGAGCGTTGGAGAGCCTTCGGAAAAGCCGGAGAGTATTACCGCAGAAATCTTTCGAGGGGAGATATTGTTGTTCTTCGGGGTACCGAATGCAGAAAATATACCGATCATCTGGATGACAGACTGTATCAGCTGTTTGATGAAAATGACCCGTTCGATCAGTTTACAAACATCTATCATGCGGATGTTACGGGTTATTCGGATAAGCTGATAAAAATACTCTGTCAGATGCCCCTTTTGACAAAGCTTCACTTAAAATCTCCCGAGCATTCCATCATTGATTTCAGCAAAACACATCTACACGATTTGACTATTGATGTAACCGGAGTTAATAAACTTATTTTGCCGCCGAATCCTGACAATGTAAAAATTCACGGAGAGATCAGCGAGGATTTCACGATTGATGACAGTTATTGCGAGCAGGATATGGATGCTTTATTTATAAAAATGTCCGACACCCATCTTACAAGATACGGTATGAAGAAAATAAAAATAGATAAATTAAGAATCAGCAATATTTCAGAGCTGGATCTGAAGAAAATAACTGCATATTATCCGGAAATATATTCATTGGATCTTGACGGCAAGCCGGGTAATGTGATAAATTTCAAAGCGTTGGGCAGTCTGAATAAGCTCGAAAAACTCTACTGTCACGATGTATTCGGTTTTACTGCCGAGGATGCGGCGGTTTTGAATGATCTGCCCTGTTTGTACGAAATAAATTTTGACAGTGTGCCGAAGGATGCCGGAGAGTATCTGAAAAAGCAGTGGAAGGGCAGGCTGGATTATTTGTCTGTCCGTTGTCTGAGGGATGAAGGGTGGCTCAGTGATAATCTGAATAATCCCCTGAGACATTGGGACGGAAGTGAATTTGTACCTGCTGCTGCCTATAAAAAGGCAGTAAAGTGCTATAAGGACACAAAGAAAAAGCTTCTTTCAGCCGACAGCAAAGAACAGGTTGAGGAAATCGTCAGGCAATATACATTATGCTTTAACGAACTGAATGCGGAATATAACATATTTATAGAAACAGAAGAACGGGACGACATTTTTGAAGCCTTGGAGCAGCTGATAAATGAGTGTACCGATCAGGAAAGTGTCGGTATTACCGTTCATGAGGCATGGGAGATAATGGATAGTATAAGAATTGATTGGTAGTGAGGGGACAACTATATGGTGGATTTTGAAAAGTATATCAGTCAAAATGAAGATACTGAATTCGTAGTACATACACAAAACCAAGAAGAATCAGAAGCTCTGATAGAAGCGTTAGAAAGCCTTGAATTTGAATATTCAGTTCCTATCCGGACAATCCGTGAGATATACGAAAGCTTTGTAAAAGATGATGGGTATGACATGTGTTGGAGAATAAGCCGTGAAAGAGGTGTTTCTTACAATCCGTCTGTTGAACATTGGAAACTATTTGTTCGTGATATTGTCGAAGTACGAAACGACGAAATTGTATTTCATGAAGGATACTGTTCCAAGGAATCAGCTGAAATTGAGAAAAACAAGTTGCGAAGGGCTTTTTTTGAAGATGAAAGTAAAGAATGTCACAGAAGAAATTTTGGATTGGAACACGCATCAGATGAAGAAATAGAAAATTGGCTGAAAGCAAGATTTAGTAAGGATTGAAAAACTAATGAATATTATAGAGTTGATAGAGCAAAAATATGGTGACACCTGCCGGTTTCGCTCCCCGCTGACGAAGAGACAGGTTGAAAAAGCGAAAAAATATTTACCGAGAGAATTGTTTAACATTCTGAAAGTCAGTAACGGAATTGATGAAATAATGATTAATCCGAATAACGGTAAAACAGAGGTTATTGACAGTATAATTTATAGCCTTGCTGAGATTAAAGAACAGACAAATAGTTATTTGAGCGAAATCGGAACGGATGGATTTGTGTTCGCAGGAGATGGTGCAGGAAATTTCTTTGTTCTCAAATCCGATGGAAGAATATTTCTTTATGAATACTATGATTTTTCGGAAACATTCTATGCAAACAGTTTGTGGGAATTTTTTGATAAGCTCTGATGAATGGGGTGATTTATAATGCATTTAATAAATTATGACTTCTACGACCTTTATGCTGTAATAATTTGTGTCCGCAGCAGTCCAAATGATAAACGCTTGATACCTGTTCTCAATAGTATAGCAGAACTTATTGAAGCACCTCAGTCTGATAACGTCATTGAGTCAAATATCGTAAGAAAAGCAATCAGACAGTGCTGCACAGCGGATATAGACGGGCTGTCCTTTGCAAACACGGACAATGTTTATACAGCAAATATCCGTATAATGAAAAATCCTGTTCATTACAAAATATTATCAAAGATTTTTCGTGAATTATCAGACAGTATGTCTGTAAGCAGTGAAAGGACGGCAACTGCGGCAGACAGCTTTCATAATATTCCGCTTTTCTTGTCAGATGAGCCAAAGCAGAAAAAGGCAATCACTCTTGCGATAAAAGAATACAGACCGGCATGGGAAAAACAAATCCGTTATTCTGTAACCGGCACAATCAAAAAGCGTACTGTTCTGTATTTTGAAGGAAACAAACTCAAAAAGTACATTTATGAGGAGAAGTATTCAAACCGCTCACAGGCTTATTATGAAGAAAGTGACCTTGATGCTGAGACTGATAATCGGCAGCTTCTTTTGCCGAAAACATCAAGAGGACGTGCAAAGCCTCTTAATCCATCTCTCTTGAGAACGCCGACCTATATGCTGGGACATCTTATGGTTGTAATAAATGAAGACCAGACCTTTAATATTTGTTCCTTTAACAGCAGTAATGATTATGTGCTTCCGTTACCGCCATGTAAAGGTTTTACAAAAAATGATTTTAATACTTATACAGAATCCTACATTGCGTCCTGTCCACCGGAATATGAGACTGTTCTTGAAGAATTCAGAAATAAAAAACGCAGAACCATAAAATTCAAAGCAGGCGATATCTTCAGAGTACGGCTTACACCAACACTTTATACATACTGTCTGATCCTTGGCAAGGTACGGGATATACTTAAATGGAAAGAAGTTCCCGATGAACATCCGCTTCGAAGAATTATGTGTCAGCCTATTGCTTTCAGACAATATGCACTTATTACAGAAAATCCTGATATGACAGCAGATGATCTGAAAGAATACCCGCTTATGCAGACGGATTATGCACAGGATAATGAGATACTTTGGGAAACTTATCCGATCGTCTGTCATAAAGAACTTGAAACATCAGACATTGACTTTGGTTTTGATATTATGAATAATCTTATTGTATGGGGATTAACAGTTCACAAGATTGAGGATGATTCTCCGGATTTCATTGAACAAATTCAGAAGTGGATCAGAAACAAGCCGGAAGATGTACCATGGTTTAGCTTTAATTGCTCTGTTGGTATAAATATTTGCAGCGGAGAATTGACACCGGGACAAATATCAACGGATAAGACCGATGATCACTATAATATTCCAAAGCAGATGGTTATAGTGAAGTATGGATTGAATAGGGTTTGTCCGGCGGATGATTTTGCTAAAAGATTTGGCGGCATTACTTCTGAACAATACATTGAATTTCTGATAAAACGGATTCGATCTAAGACGAATAACAGGGAGTGATATTATGATCTCGGCTGCGGTATGTGACGATGAGGAAAGCATTTTGAATTATATGAGCAATAAGATACGGTCGGAATTTGTTAAAGCGAATATCGACGCACAGCTGTTTTCGGCGAGCGACCCGTTTTTTCTGCTTGAAAAAATAGAAAGTGAAGTGCCCGACGTTATTTTTCTCGATATCGATATGCCTAAACTCGGCGGTATGGATATCGCACAGTTCCTTATTGACAATGATATTAAAACGCTGCTTGTCTTTGTAACGAGCCATGACGCTCTAGTGTACAAGTCTTTTAAGTACCGTCCGTTTGCATTCATTCGCAAGAGCTTTTTTGATGAAGAGATAGGCTCCGTTGTTAGTGATATCGTCACTCAGCTGCGCAAGTCTGATGACAACTTTTCGTTCAAAACGGGCAGCGGTCTTTTTCGTGTCAAGCTGTGCGATATCCTGTATTTTGAGTCGGACGGAAATTACATTAACCTTCACTGTGCAAACGGTGTACATAAATTCAGGGCAACGATCGGCAGTGTCGAATCAGAGCTTTCGGGCAAGAGCTTTATTAGAATTCATAAGGGTTTTATTGTAAATATACAGCACGTTTTTGCTCTTTGCGGTGATGAATTAAAGCTTGACAGCGGAGACATTTTGCCCATCGGCAGATCTAATAAAGAGACGCTGAAACGAGCTTTGATGAGGTATATGAGATGAGAAAATACAGCGAACTGAAAGCGGCCTTTGACGATCTTGACAAGGAATACTCCGAGCTTCTTGCGGAGAATCTCGACCTTAAATACAGGCTTGAAGAGCTTGATTCGGAGCTTTCTTCATATCGGGTAAGGCAGCAGGATATTGAAAATATCGCCGAGAACACACGTCGCTTGAAACACGATATGAGAAACCATATTATGGTGATAGCGTCCTATCTCTCAAGCGGTGAAACACAGCAGGCTAAGGAATATCTTTCCGTTGTGCTTGACAAGCTCGACCGAGTGTATTCCTACATTCAAACGGGAAATTCCGTAATGAATTATATTATAAATACAAAGCTTGAATATGCCCACAGAAACGGCGTTAAATTCAAAGCGGAGATTGAGAATATATCGTTTGCGAAGATGGGCAGCGTTGACTTTTCCGCATTGCTTTCAAACATACTCGATAACGCCGTTGAAGCAAGCATAGATTCATCGAGGAAGTTTATTTATGTATTGGTGTGCAGAAAGAAGGGCTGGGACTGCATTACGGTCAAAAACGGAATAGACCGCTCCGTACTTAACAAGGTCGATGCGATAGTCGTGATTTTCGCGGTCTTTCTGCGTGAGGCGGGCGGTATTATTGCGATGTATCTCGCACTGCAGAAGTTCGGCTCAATCAACGGCTGGAGCATAGACGAGCTGCTGTTTCTGTTCAGCCTGATTTTTATCACCTACGGAATATTCATCGTGTTTTTTATGGCGCTGAGAGATTTCCCAGACTGGATAAAGCACGGCGATTTCGACAGAGTCCTTTTGCGCCCGAGGGGAGTATTGACTCAGCTTGTGTTATGCGGTGCAGACTGGCTTGCCGCATTCGGTCACGGAACTTTAGGAATACTGCTGCTTATCATCTCCGCAAACAGAGTAGGCGTCGAGTGGAACGTCAAAACGGTGCTGTACTATCTGATGTGCGTCATAGGCGGCGTGCTGATACAAGGTGCGGTGTTCCTTGCATTTTCGGCGATAACATTTTACGTTTTGGAAACAAACAGCTTAAAGGAGATATTCTACTGGAATATGCGAAAATTTGCGATATATCCGCTGAGTATTTACAACAAGTTCATTCAGGCTATACTGATATTTGTTGTGCCGTTTGCATTCGTGAACTACTTTCCCGCACAGTTCTTTTTACAAAAGCCTGATATGGCGGGTTACCCCACCTGGTTTATGTACATTACGCCAATCGTTGGAATAGTCCTGTATGCTTTGGCGTATGCATTCTGGAGATTCAGTCTGAGGTTTTACAAAAGTACGGGTAATTAAAAAATACAGCACCTTGTATCAATATGGTACAGGGTGCTGCTTCATTTTTTGAGAGTTGTTTTCGATCGGATTTTACTACGCTTGCGAGCTTGTATCTTGCCGAAAGAAATACACGAAAAATCCGAGTCTGCCGCCGGCCTGCCGTTTGCCTGTCAACAATATCAAAATACAGCAGATCTCTGTATTTTATCAAACAAATAATCGTTACCAAAAGTGACAGGGCATCAGCTATAACCACAGAAAGCCAGAGTCCGCTTAGTCCAAAGAATTGTTGGAGAAGAAGTACACAAATAACCTGAAATACAAGCGTTCTCCCAAATGAAATAAGTGCAGAAATAAATCCGTTATTGAGCGCCGTGAAAAATGCCGAACCAAAAATATTGATACCACAGAAAATAAACATAAATGAGCTTATTCTGAATGCGCTCACTGTCATTTCCATAAGTTCATCGTCATAGCCGACAAAAATTGAACTGAGCGGTACTGCAAAGACCTCTGCTAAAACAAACATAAATACCGAAACAGTACTGAGAATTATCAGAGATTTTTTGAAAAGACTTTTGAGTTCTTCACGACTGTCAGTACCGTAATGATAACCGACTATTGGTGCAGTCCCTACCGAAAAACCGATAAACACAGCAATAAAAATGAAGTTTACATACATCAGAACGCCATAATCAGAAACACCGTTTTCTCCGGCAAGATCTATCAGACGGATAGTAACCGCCCAATAAACCAGCGATAGAGCACAAAGAAAAAGAGGCCTGAAACAGACCTCTCAAATAGCGATAAGTTTTCAATATGGCAGCACCGG
>CACWRT010000008.1 GCA_902763365.1 uncultured Ruminococcus sp. | reverse complement strand
GTTCCGGTGCTGCCATATTGAAAACTTATCGCTATTTGAGAGGTCTGTTTCAGGCCTCTTTTTCTTTGTGCTCTATCGCTGGTTTATTGGGCGGTTACATAAAAACTCTCTCGGAACCACCAATTTTGCCAATACAAACACAAGGTATTGAAGCATAGGACTTGTCATAAAATACGGATTCGGAGAATCGTACTCCTTTGAAGCGGTCATTGATATTGACATCACCGCTATTTTTGCAAATTTCGTAAATCTCGTCTTGGTATTCTTTTCTTTTTGATAACATAATTATGTCCTCCTTTGTTATTTCCATAAGAGAGCATAAGAAAAACACCCATCGTTACCGACAGGTGTCACGCATCAATATCACCCATCGATCAAGCTTTAGCACCTTTCCTTTAGGCAGGTTGCTGTGCGGTCACAGGGCTTGTCCCTCACGCACTCTTTATGGTTTGTATGTTAATAGTAACATATTATATTTGCGTTTGCAAGAGTTTACACAAAAAATTTTTGATAATTATTGCGTAATTCTGATAATTACTCCTGCAATGTAACTGATAGCTTCTCTATCATAAAGGGAAAACTGTTCCTTGAGTTCCTATGAGATCTGTTTCAAACTCAAGAACCTCGTATTCTGCATTCATAAGTGTGTACTTCATTCCAATCTCCTTTTAAGTGAAAATGCTGTAAAGAGGGCGTGGAAAGGCACGACATTCATCTATGCAGCAACAATCACTCATAGCCATTCTTTTGGATATCTGCCTGCCGCTGTACCGGCACATATTATTAATCGGATATTTTATATCCTGTATCTGACATAAGTTTGAAAGAGATCATATCAGAAGCCAAAGAAACAATTAATTCTATTTTTGCGGATGATCCTAATGTAAAAACACTCTCAGACATAATGGATCTTGCAGTAGTTTTATCTGAAAACAATGACTCCGATCTTGATAATTTTCACTGCCGTAACTATTAAAAAAGTAGTTGCGGTAGAGCTTTTGTGCTATAATATGTAGAGAGCAAAAAATAGGGAAGAGTGTTTTTGTATACCGGTTGTTTTTTTAATACACTAACCTGAGTTGGTATAAAGGAGTATGTTATATGTCTGATGAATCTGACTACATAGAAGTAAAAATTGTTGGTGGAGAATATCTGTATATACGAAAAGAAAATCTGATAGGATTTTGCCATTTCCCGGATCATAAAGGATATATAACGAAAAATGTTATTAAAAACAAAGAGTGTGTTAAGAAAGAATGTTTCTATTTTCAAAAGTTTGATGATAATCCGTATTGGGCAGCATTGGAATTACAAAAAATTGCTGATAAAAATAAAAAGGAAGCCGCAAAACAGAAAAAGAAAAAAGACCAAGAAAAACAAGAAAAACTTGTGGAGCAAGCACAGAAAATAGCTGATGATCTGGAATATACAATGAAAATATACAGAGTTTCAAAGCTTGATAATGACGAATATGCCGTTTTTTACACTTCAAACAAAGGACATAATGACTACTATGACTTCTTCGAACTTGCAATCAGATTTGGAAAAAAGATGAAGTGTAAGATCAAGCTTAAACACATAAAAGACATGAATGGTAACTACGTAGTGATGTGACAGTTAGTGTCGCTTAAATGACCCGATAAAACAAGGAGATCGCAAATGAACAAGATAATAGTAATGAGAGCAGAAGAAGAGTGGCAGAGAGCAGGAGCATATTCTGTCAGAATACAAGGAATGAACCGTCAATATCATATTTCTCTTCGTGACGAGTTTGATGAACATGACGGGAACGAAAGCAGATATATTGTCCTTCTGGATGACGAATATCCCGTCGCTACATGCCGGTTTTATGAACTGGACAGTCATTGTGTGATGATAGGCAGAGTAGTTGTGCTACCTGAATACCGAAATATGCATCTTGGAAGTATGGTGATAAAAGAGGCCGAAAAATGGATAGAAAAACTAGGTTATTCAGAAGTTCGTATTGACAGCAGGGTAGTTGCAGAAAAATTCTATGAAAAACTCGGTTATACCCGTATGGATAACGAAATTATAAAGAGTTGGAACTTTAAATGTGTCAGAATGATTAAGAAGCTAAAACAATGAACTGTAAGATTTTTTATATAATTACAGTAGTAAAATATTGCGATAATTATCAGCAAAACTGGAAGTCAAAGAATATAAAAATGTTTCAAAGTTATGTTTTCTTTGATGCGCTTAAATCATATGGCCGATGCGCTTGATATTCATATTTAGATGATCTGCCGATTGGCTGATATGAGTATTATCCACAGATAATAAACATTAAAATATAGAATTGGTCATAAAATCTTTTTAAAACTGTTCTGAACAGAGCAAACCAATTATTTGATGATACAAAATAACAAAGTCGTCTTATGATTTCTATAAAACCGCCGGAATATATCAAACTGCTCAGACGATATCCAAGGGAGAGGTTTTTTGAGATATAGTGAATGTCTCAAAAGAAAGATTTTGGGACATTCGGGGAATGACAAAAACGGCTTCATTATGCGCTTTTTAGATTGGTGGTGTTTTTAGCAGGTAAACTATATATTTTTTCTGTTGAGCAAAGTGCTGTATCAAACTCAGCGGATCAGCTACATCAGATACAGCACTCTATACATTTGATCAATCTTTTTCAAGCTTTTTCAATTTTTCAATCTCGGAGCGTTCAAGTCTTATCTGAGCATCCTTGATAACCTTAACCTGTGAAACGCTGAATGTATGAGGTGCAGCATCAGGTGCTTTATGAAGCTGTACAGTTAGCATTCCTGTGATAAGGTTCATATCTATAACGTTTCCTTTTCCGTCGGGTGTATCAACTATCGCACCTATCTTAGGTGTACTCTTGAGCAGTTGAGTATATACATCCTGCTCATATTTAAGACAACACATAAGCCTTCCGCAAGTACCAGATATCTTTACAGGATTTAGTGACATACCCTGCTCTTTAGCCATTTTTATCGACACTGGTTGGAATTCACCAAGGAATGTATTGCAACAGAACGGTCTTCCGCATATGCCCAGACCGCCCAGCATTTTTGCTTCATCTCTTACGCCTATCTGACGAAGTTCTATTCTTGTACGGAAAACATACGCTAAATCCTTTACAAGCTCTCTGAAGTCAACTCTGCCATCAGCGGTAAAATAAAATAATATCTTATTATTGTCAAATGTGTATTCAACATTAACAAGTTTCATTTCAAGATTATGCTGAGCTATTTTCTGTTCGCAAATAGTAAAAGCTCTTTTTTCTTTTTTTCTGTTTTCTTCAACTATTGCAAGATCGTCCTCTGTTGCCTTGCGTATCATTTTTTTCAGAGGAGCTGTCACCTTATCATCACTGAGCTGTCTGTTTGCAAGGGCAACTTTGCCGCATTCAACTCCCCGGCTTGTTTCAACTATAACGTTATCACCGACTTTAAGTTCAACACCGTCGGGATCAAAATAGTACACCTTTCCAACATCCTTAAATCTTACGCCAATAACACTTACCATCATTTATCCTCCGATCAATAGTTATACGAAATTATGAGTTTCTGAGCATAGCACAAAGCCATGTACCGAAGAAATTCAGATTTACGTTTGTCTTTAAAACATCTTTAGCCTTCCCTATATTTTCTGCAAGCTTATATACTCTTGACGGTGAAAGCTTTCCCGCAGTTACCCTTGCTGCTTCAAGATTAGTTTCCATTCCGATAGACGCTTTTATACATTCAGCGGCATCCTCAAAAAGAATATCCATCACTCTTGCTGCAAAATCTCTGCTCTCAGACAGCTTACCGGTAAAAATAAGAAGATCATATTCTTTTCCGACAGTGACCGCTTTCAGTATGCTATCGGCAAGTTCCTTAGCTTGTTCACTGCCGCTTTCGAGATCTGCAATAGTTTTTCCGATATTTCCGTCATTGAGTCTTGCGGCAGAAAGAATTTCCTCCTTATCCTTATCAGGGAAAATCTCCTCAACATATTTTGCAGTCTGTTCAACCCCCGGCGGATAAAGTGTATATACTCTTGAGCGTGATCTTACGGTTTGCAGAAGCATATTTGAAGAAGTTACTGTTAATATGAATA
Source organism: uncultured Ruminococcus sp. (assembly GCA_902763365.1). GTDB lineage: Bacteria > Bacillota > Clostridia > Oscillospirales > Acutalibacteraceae > UBA1213. Next base: position 42,085 of record CACWRT010000008.1, on the reverse strand, counting down.
CTACGTTCTTTGGCGGTTCTTCAAGGATTTTCAGTAAGGCGTTCTGTGAAGCCGGCTGCATCTTATCACAGTCAAGTATAAGATATACTTTTCTGGGTGCTTCATTCGGAATTATATAAGCATCCGTTCTGATTGTTCTTATCGAATCTATCGTGAGAGAGCCCGGAATATTACCGTCAGCAACATAAATATCCGGATGAGTTCCGTGCAGGGCTTTTACACACCCTGCACATTCTCCGCAGGGACACGAGCTTTCCGACAGGCATACACAGCTTTGTGCAAGAATTTTTGCAAGCGTTTTTTTCCCCGTACCTTTTGCGCCGTCTATTATCATTGCATGGGGAATATTTCCCGATTCAACTACATATGTCAGTTCTCTTATAACTTTTTCATTTGATACAAAATTTTTAAGATCCATAGTTCCTCTTTTTTACTTAGCATAAATTAACACTCTTCTTCTTGCGTTCTAATTATATAACATTCTTTCCAATTTATCAAGCGTCAACAGCCGGCCCGGCGAGCCGCCGGACCCTAAACGCGGGTATCGCTCCGCTTCGCATCCGCTCTGAAATCGCCGCTCAGGCTGTACTGCCCGCGTATCAGACTTCTTGAGCAGTTCAATTTTACCATTGATAATATTTTGTCAACTATAATTTTACACTAACGACGCCGGACCCTAAAATGCGGGTTCACTGCGCTTACGCTCCGCTTTGGGCTCATCGCTGCACTGCCTGCGCAGCAGGGTATTTTATGGCTCAAACTTGTTTTATATTATTCCTTGATAGGATTTGTTTGCGCCAGTTTCTTTATAAGCTCTGCTTTCAGATTTTCATAGCGTAGTCTCTTTTCTTCCTTTGAAAAATGATTTTCTCTGGTCTGAAGTACAGCGCTCGAATAATCAAGTACGGTATCGCCGAATTGCTCACTTGTGAGATCAAACATATGATTGTCAACTACATTGAAACAATGGTAATTGCCCCCTTCTCTTGGTATACCGTAAACAGCCCCTCCAAACAGATCCTGTATAAGAAATGCAGTTATCGAACACTGTCCGAGGGTCTTATTATCCGGATTCCATTTATCCCTCAATCTCGGTGCACAGGTATCCGCACACCAGATAGTGCTCAGAATATCGTAATAGTCACACGGTGTAAAACCATTTTTATCTTTAACATCTGCATTTTCCCAGCCATAGAAACGGTAAGTTTTTCCGTTTCTATCAGTTTTTTTTATTGAATTATCATTTTCTTTTTTGCTCTTACTGACCTCTGACATAATAACCTCCGATATTCATAATCATTAATGATTCACTTTCTCTTGTTTTCCCATGCTTTTCATTTCCCGTATCAGAAAGATCAGAACAGTGACAAATGATATTCCGTCAGCTACAGGTGCAGCAGTCATTACACCATTAAGCCCCATAAACAACGGAAAAATAAGAACCAATGGAATGAAAAATATTACCTGCCTTGTAAGTGATAGTATAGTTCCTTTCAGCGGTTTGCCTATTGCAGAGAAAAAATTTGAAGACACTATCTGTACACCTACAAGCGGAAGCATAATCAGATATGTTCTCATAAACAGTACGGAGAATTCAAAATATAATTCTTCATTTTCACCCGAACCAAAAACAGATAATACCGTCATTGGAAAAAACTGAAAAACAGCAAGACCTGTAACGGTTATTGCAAGAATACAGGCAACAGCAAGATTGAATGTCTTTTTTACTCTGTCATACTTTTTTGCACCGTAGTTGAAGCCTATAATAGGCTGCATACCTTGGACAATGCCAATGATAACTGCAAGAATGATTGCATTTACCTTCATAACTATACCGCACCCGGCAAGAGGTATATCACCGCCGTATACAGACATTTCTCCGTAATATACAAGTGAACGATTCAATATTATCTGAACAAGGGTAACAGATACCTGTGTAAGACCGTTACTCATACCCATAGAAGCTGTTTTGCCTATTTCTTTTAATTTGAGACGAAATACTTCTTTTGAAAGTCTGGTTCTTTTCATTTTTCTCAGATACAGCAATGCAAATATACATGAGATTATCTGACCGATAACTGTAGCCCATGCAGCACCTTCAACCTTCATATCCAGAACAAATATAAATACAGGGTCAAGGATGGTGTTAATAACCGCTCCTATAAGCATTGTTGTCATGGAATAAAGCGGACTGCCGTCTGCACGGGCAATATTGCTCAATCCGTTCATTAGAATCAGAAAAGGCATACCTATTGCCGTTATTCTGGTATATGATACTGCATAATTATATACATTTTCAGTAGCGCCGAATGCTCTCAGTATCGGTTCATGAAATAGAATAATGATACACCCATAGACCAGTCCGAACAGTATCATCATACAAATACCGTTACCAACAGCTTTTGCAGCATCCTCTTCCCTTTTTTGTCCCAGATACAAAGAATACCTTGCAGCTGTACCGATACCGCAGGTAAGTGCTATAGCCATACATATTGTAGTCAGCGGAAATGCAACAGTTGTAGCGGCATTTCCGTAATAACCGACGCCCTGACCGATAAAGATCTGATCTACTATATTATAAAGCGAACTTACAAGCATTGCAACTATACTCGGTATAGCAAAACCTGCCATAAGTTTTGAAATGCTTTTATACCCCAGAGGGTTTTCACTTATTGATTTATCCAATATAATAACACATCCTTAGCTTTATCTCTGATTATTCCTAAAACTTTAACACAGCAGACTCACATCAATTTTTGGAATACAGATAATAAGTACTTGTCTGTGTCCAATAAACAAAGTCACATTTATCTATACAAGAGTAGCCTTTGAATACGGGGCATTTATCCTTTGTAACAATAAAATCAGCCCTTTTTTCTTGTATATATTTGTCCTGTGTTTCTTTAAGCTCCTCAAGTTCAATATTCAATCCACAGAATGCTCTGCATTCCGGAACAATACCGCTTACAGTATAGAAACCTCCGTCCAGAAAACCGTAATTCAGAAGCGTAACTTCTTTTTTCGCAGATATTATTTTGTTAAATCTAAACTGAGGCATATCTTCTTGATTTGTAAACATCAGATACGTATTCCTGCACATTAAAAATGCTGCGGGTATGCAAATAATACAAACAATATTTCTTATCTTTCCTGCCGAAGCTTTTATATTCTTCTTTTTTATAAACCTCCGTACACAGTCCGTTATAAATATCATTCCCACAGGTGAAAAAACAGACATACTCAAGGAATAGTAGGCATATGCCCTTCCTCCGACAAATGAAAAAAAGAAACCACATATTACAATAAACAGAAACACAAACAGCAGTGTTTTATTTTGCATTTTTATCAGTATATAAACGCCCGCAATAAGCGTCAGAAACCCGAAAGTGTTATATGCCGCAAACGACAACAATCCCGAAAGAAGATTCGCAGTTTGTTTTATAATCGGCGGCAAAGATTCCCCTGTACTGTAAAGGAACATATTGTCATAGAAATATACTTCCCAAAGGTATCCGAATGAATCATATACAGAAAAATATATTATTACCGGAAGTGAAGAAACGATTATCCCCGTTATCATAGCTATACTACAAAACAATATATGCTTGTATTCTTTTTTTCTAAGATACAATACAACAAAAGCTGCCGCAAAGCCTATGACAAAACCAAGCATCGTAAATTTTATCCAGAGTATAAGTCCTGCACATATGCCGCATAAAACCATCTGCTTCATGTTCAGCAGTTTATTGTTTTTGACTCTTTCAATGGCTGTATAAACCATAAAACTCAGCATCGGAAGACACCATTCTTCTGCGCTGTCGCCACTGCAAAATGAAAGTGAGGTATACACAAATGCTGCCATTGGTATAACAGCAGCCATAAACGTTTTGTCTTGTCTGAAAAGCTTTATTGTCTTATATGAATAGTAAAGATAAAAAAAACAAGAAATTACTTCAGCCAGATATATGCCGAGAAAAGAATTATGCGATATTATCCATGCAGCGCCATGCAGCATATAAAGTATAGGCCCTTTTTGTTCAAAAATATCCTTATAAAGAATTCTGCCGTTCATCATGGACTTGCCTACTGTGAAAAAACAGTTTGCATCATCCCAGTCATTCAGCGGATAGAGGGGTGAGCATTTTGAACATATAGTTATTATGATAAAAGCGGCAATAAAAAGTGCCGATACCGCAGTAAATCCCGATAAAAACCTTTTTTTTATTCTGATCATATTATACTCCGCAAATCTCTCAAAAAGGGACAATTCCTAATATCAGAATTGTCCCTTTTTTATAGTAATAAAACTGATCTTCAAGGGTATGAATCAGTATTTATCTTTACTTCAAAGCCTCAATAGCTGCCTTTATCATTTCTATTTTTTCAGCAAACTTTGCAGCCTTGTCTTTGATCTCGTTTATAACCTTTTCGGGTGCTTTCGACATAAAGCCCTGATTATTAAGCTTCTTTTCGTTAAACTGCAGATCCTTCATTGCTGCTTCAAGCTCTTTATTAAGACGTTTAAGCTCTGCTTCCTTATCTACAAGCTCATCCATAGGAATGTATATCTTTGCGTCTGCTGTTACAACTGTAACTGCGCCTTCTATATCAAAGCTTTCCGCAACCTCTACCTCACTTGCACTTGCAAGTTTATTAAAGAATGCACTGCCTCTCTCGAATACATTCTGTTCTTTTGCAGCGATATATACTTTGGCTTTTCTTGATGGCGGTACGTTCATATCGGCTCTGCGTGTACGTATAGCCTTGATCGCATCCATAACCATATTCATCTCTTTTGCAGCCTCAGAGAAATTATGGCTGTCATCATAAACGGGGTACTGCTGAGTCATGATAGTATCTCCCTCATGCGGCATTGACTGCCAGATCTCCTCTGTAATAAACGGCATGAACGGGTGAAGAAGCTTGAGAGTCTTATCCATTACCCATACAAGAACCTTTCTTGCATTCTGAGCAGTTTCACCCTCACTCTGAAGTCTTGCCTTAGCAAGCTCGATATACCAGTCACAAAGGCTGTCCCACGTAAAGTCATATATATTCTGTACCGCAACGCCAAGCTCAAAGCTTTCCAGATTTTCAGTAACTACCTTGATAGTTTCATTAAGAGCAGATACTATCCATTTATCCTCGGTAGTAAGATCGGCAGGAAGTTCATTTTTAACCTCATAATCGTCAATATTCATATGAATGAATCTAGCTGCATTCCAGAGCTTATTTGCGAAATTACGGCTTGCAGTGATTTTTTCTTCTGAATAACGCATATCATTTCCCGGAGCATTGCCCGTAACAAGGGTAAGACGAAGAGCGTCTGCGCCGAATTTTTCAATAACCTCAAGGGGATCTATACCGTTTCCGAGGGACTTACTCATTTTTCTGCCCTGTGAATCACGTACAAGACCATGTATAAGAACCTTATAGAAAGGTACCTTTCCTGTATGTTCAATACCGCTGAACATCATTCTCATTACCCAGAATGGTATTATATCATAACCCGTTACAAGAACGCTTGTGGGATAGAAATATTCAAGTTCTTTTGTATTATCAGGCCATCCCAGTGTCGAGAACGGCCAGAGTGCGGAACTGAACCAGGTATCGAGTGTATCTGGATCCTGACGCATCTGTTTGCCGCAAACCGGACAGAAAGCCTGTTTTTCCTCTGTTACAGTCATTTTACCGCAGTCATCGCAGTAAAATGCAGGAATCTGATGACCCCACCATAGCTGACGTGATATACACCAGTCACGGATATTTTCCAGCCAGTGGAAATAGGTTTTTTCAAAATGGGGCGGTATAAACTCGGTATCATTATTTTTAACTGCATCTATTGCAGGACCTGCCAAGGGCTTCATTTTTACGAACCACTGTTTTGACACTCTCGGTTCAACTGTAGTAGAGCATCTGTAGCAGGTTCCTACGTTATGTGAATAATCTTCTATCTTTACGAGAGTGCCTTCCTCTTCAAGATCCTTAACGATCATTTTTCTTGCTTCATAACGATCCATGCCGGCATACTTCGGATAATCTTCTGTTATTTTTGCATCGTCTGTCATAACGTTGATAACAGGAAGATCATGTCTGATACCTACCTCAAAGTCATTAGGATCGTGCGCAGGAGTTATCTTTACAACACCAGTACCGAAATCCATCTCAACGTAATCGTCTGCAACTATCGGTATCTCACGGTGTACCAACGGCAGTATGACTGTTTTGCCAACCAGCTCTTTATATCGTTCATCCTTCGGATTTACAGCTACTGCAGTATCGCCGAGAAGTGTTTCGGGACGAGTCGTCGCAAGGTTTATGTATCCGCTTCCGTCAGAAAGCTTATATCTGAGATGCCAAAAATGACCTGCCTGTTCTTCGTATTCAACTTCTGCATCAGAGATAGATGTAAGACACTTAGGACACCAGTTTATTATTCTTTCACCGCGATAGATAAGACCTTTATCATAAAGGCGTACAAATACGTTTTTAACTGCCTTATTACAGCCCTCGTCCATTGTAAAGCGTTCTCTTTCCCAATCAGCTGACGATCCCATTTTACGAAGCTGTTTTACTATACGTCCGCCGAATTCAGCCTTCCACGCCCATGCTCTCTCAAGGAACTTTTCTCTGCCTATATCGTCTTTAGTAATTCCTTCCTTGCGCATTGCCTCAACTATCTTAGCTTCCGTAGCTATAGACGCATGGTCTGTACCCGGAAGCCACAATGCGCTGTAGCCCTGCATTCTTTTGAAACGTATAAGTATGTCCTGAAGAGTATTATCAAGTGCATGACCCATATGAAGCTGTCCCGTTATATTTGGCGGGGGCATCATTATGCTGTATGGTTTCTTATTTTCATCCACCTCTGCATGAAAATAACCGTTATCTTCCCAGAATTTATAGATTCTTTCCTCAAACTCACCCGGACTATATGCCTTTGCAAGTTCCTTTGCCATAATTATTTCCTCCATACTTCATTTTCTTTCATCTTCTGCAGTCCCTGCTGCGATACCCCTATATTATCCCACATTTTCCCCATTTTGTCAACCAGCCGGCGACCGGCGAGCCGGTCCCGTAACGCGGGGGTTGCTCCGGGCTCATCACTGCCGATCATATTTCGTTTGCAAACTCTTTCTCACAAAGATCCGCAAATTCTTCTTTAGTCATAAGTGTATTCAGAGTATCAAGCAAAAGATTCGGACTCATTTTTGATGGCAGACCCAGTATTTTTTTCAGACTGTCACGCCTTTCGGATGATTTTTCTCCTCCGCTCAGACCGTACACAAAAAGGTCTGCCTTTGTTATATCCGATCTTTGCTTTACATATCCTTCCGAAATGCTGCACTCTGCACCGGATGAAGCTATCGCCTTTGCTATGATCTCTTCCGATACTCCCTCTACTCCAAGCTTTCCTTCTTTTGAGGGTTTATCCTTTCTTTTTTCTTTTCCGAAAATATCGGGAATATATGCGTGTTTTATTTTTTCTTTTGGAACGCATCCCTTGAGAAAATTTCGTATAACAAATCCTGCCCCATCGCTGTCAGTAAGTATCAGGATACCTCTTGTATCTGCCAGCCGGCGTATTAGTGACTGCTTTTCTTTATCTTTAAATATACCAAAGCCCTCTGTTGTTATTATCAGACCGTCAATAATATTAGACAGCTTTATTTTATCGTATTTTCCTTCTACTATAACTGCCTCGCGAACCTGTATCATTTTATCCCTCTTCCTTAACTATAATGAGCATCTCTGCAACAAGCTTTTCCAGCAATATTCTTGAATCGGCACGGCTGCTTTTCATTTTAATATCTGTTTCAAGTATTGTGTCAAGAAATCTTTTCAAAGAGGATGATGAATATTTCGCAGCAGCAGATGCAGCATTTCTCAGAACAAACTCTCTCTTGCCGTATTTGAATTCTTTTGCAGCTTCTTCAAAGCTTCTCCCGCTTTCGACAGTTACCTTAGCTCTGTACATATCTATGAATGCACTGCTGAGTCCCGAAAGAATTATCTCAGGTCTTTCGTTTTGTCCGAACAGGATATCAAGTTCTTGATAAGTTGCGTTAAAATCCTTTTTCATTATATGATTTGATAACATATAGCTTTTACTTTCTGTGTTTCTGACGCAAAGAAGGTCTATCATATCTCTTATAATTTCCCTGCCGTTTGCATAACCGCAGAGTTTGTCTGTCTCGTTTTTCAGCAGGTTCATATCAGTTCCGGTGATGGAAATTATTCGTGCCGCATTTGTCTTATTAAGTCGGCAGCCGTTCTTTTCTGCCCATTTTATAAGCTGGGTTTCAAGGGCATAACCCTTCAGCGGCTCAAGCTCAAGTACACTTCCGTTTTTCTCGGCACATGATACGAAACGGCTGAATTTTGATCTGCCTTTTGCGCTTTCCTTCTTTTTAGCCGAGGTATCAAGGGTGGGCATAGAAAAAACAAGCACAGTTGACGGCGATATTTCCGTGCAGAATTTTTCCAGCTCTTTAAGATCGCTGTCACTGAGAGAATTAAAGTCGTAGTCTGTAACATTAACGCATTTTTTATCAGAGAACATTGATATCTGCTGTGATGCGTCATATATCTCCTGAAGAGGAGTGTCACTGTTCAGTTTATAATAATCGAATTCCGAAGGATCTTTCCCCACTGCTTTTTTTACAATTGCCTCCGTATATTTTTTTACAAGATACTTTTCACTTCCGTATATCAGATAGAGAGTTTTCAGTTCGTTTGAAGAAAGCTCCTTTTTGAATTCCTGTTCACTTAGTTTAGCCACTCATTTTCCCTCCTAATACTTACATGACCATCCTGATAATGTCTTATTCCGATATTCCCGTATCCTGCCGTATAATACAGCTTTGTTTTGTCAGCTTCCATACCCTTTACATCATCTTCAAGGCTGGTAGGAGTATCCGACAAAATGATCTTTCCTGCTTTTACATAGCTCATGTTTTCGGAAATTCCGTCCGTTATCATAATATCAACTTCTCTGAAAGTAAGCGGCAGTCTTGAGCAATCGCTGCCCTTATGACAAATAAGATATACTGTTCCATTTACTTCAAATCTTACCGCATTGCATCTTACAGCTTTATATACATAGATTTCTGTTCCGCAGCAGATATAGGATTCTGTCTGTTGTTTATTCGTTTCTGACAATATAACTTCATCACTTTCATATATGAGACTGTGCATACGGTCAGTACACTTTTTTTCGTCATACACCTGAACTGTTCTTACATGATAATTTTTCATTAAGTTTTCGGCATAAGCACTGCAGTCACTGCTTTTATCGGAAATAAGCAGATATCTGATCTCATCAGTGCTGCTGTCCGAAAGGTAACTGCTTATTTCGGCGATCTTGTCATAGCTGCCGCCGCAGCTGAGTATAGCCGAGTCATTATTCTTGGATAGTATCACAGATATTCCGCTTCCCGTATCCAGGACAGAAACTTTTTTACTGTCAAATTTTGTCATAGTATCATACATACTGCCTGCCGTGAAAAACACAAGTGCCGATATAAACATTACTGTAATTGTGTTTCTCTTTCTGTCTTTTTTTGCAAAATAATAGACAGCTGTAACTGAAAATGTCATAGCAAGCATAACAGGCACATATTCATAAGACGCCCTTGTTCCGGCATAAGGCAGGCTGCTTATACTTTCGGCTGTCCACAATATATATTTTGAGAGCATACTGCAAAGAGGTACAAGTGCTGTTTTGAGAAAACCGAAAATCAAACTCATATCGCATAAAACAAGTAAGAACAAAAATACCAGAAGCAGCGATGCGGCAAAAGATATCAGAAGATTTGACAGTATTGAATAAGGCGCAAAAAACCTGAAGCAAACTATGGTAACAGGATATGTAAACACAAGTGCGCTTACGGGTATCGTAACGACTGATATAATGGTTTTTATTCCTCTTTTATGGTCATCAAAGAATACTTCTGCCTTAATAGATTTATCCGAATTGCCTAAGGGACAAAGAACTTCATAAACTTTTTTGGTCAGCCTGTCTCCCAGAACCAGTATACCAAGCGATGCCGTTACAGACAAAAGAAATCCTGTGTCACAGACTGCATATGGATTTATAAAACAAATCAGAAGAACTGCCGCACCAAGAGAATTTATCGGATCCGCCTGCCTGAAAGCAAACAAACCCAGCAGGGATATTATCATCATTATTCCTGCTCTCATGATCGAAGGTGTAAAGCCCACTACAGCCATATAAGCAAAAACAAATACCGCACAAAAGATCGCAGCCGTATTCTTCCTGCACCTGAATAACAGCATCAATAAAGAAGATATAAGCCATGTGAGAACAGAAAGGTGGAAACCTGAAGCCACCAGTATATGAGTTATTCCTGCATTGCGGAATACCTCACGATCTTCAAAAGATAAGGCTGACTTATCTCCCACAAGAAGTGCTTTCATAAACGGAGCAGTACTGCTGCTGAAGGTATTATCTATAATATCAAAAATACGTTTTCTTGCCTGTAAAGCATAATAGTATAATGGCTTTTCATCCTGCTTTGTTATAGTTATCTTCTCAAACTCTTTAATACTTCCCCTGAGATATATACCTTTTGCAATATCAGAAAAACGATCACTGCCGCTTCTTGAATAAAAACGGACTGTAAGCTCTGTTATATCATATGGTTCTGCCCTCAATGCTTTTGCAGATGACACACGTATCTTTATATGCTGAGGACAATCGGGGAAATCTATATCCGATGTTTCAAGCGTATAGTATACCCTGTTTCCCTGAACATAAGGCAAATCACAAATAACAGCTTTTATATGTACCTCATTTTCCATAAGCACATCCGTATCCTCTACATTTACAATATTGAAAAAATACAGAGTCATAAGTCCCGCCGCACATGACAGTATTACAGCTTTTATATACGGAAGCTTTCTTATCTTCGGTAAAAACAAGCTTATAACAAACAAAGCTGCAATTATAACTGCCGCTCCTGCTAGATGGACAATACCAAACAAAAAAGCAGCCAACAGTGCAGCTGAATACGAAAAACCGATCACTGCCAGCGGCCGCTTCATAACGTTACCTCCGTTTCGGAAACAAAATAATTATCAGCACATTTCTACTTTCAGTGCTTTTCCTCCTAAAAGGTGGAAATGAAGATGGAATACGGTCTGACCCGCATCCTTTCCGCAGTTGGATACCACTCTGTAACCGCTTTCACAAATTCCCAGTTCCTTTGCAAGCTTTGCCGCAACCTCATAAATATGGGCAATGACCGCACTGTTTTCGGGAGTAACATCATTAATTGAAGAAAGATGTACCTTAGGAATAATAAGAACATGAACAGGCGCCATAGGATTTATATCCTTGAAAGCGTAAACTGTTTCATCCTCATAAACCTTTGTTGAAGGGATATCTCCCTTGATAATACTGCAAAACAAACAATCCATTTTTATCTTCTCCTTATTTTATATATTGCTCCGCAAGACAACCACATTTGTCTGTAGGCAGACGTCAGCCTTGTCTGAGCATTTCTTCCGCATAGTCAAGGGTAGCCTGTGTTATCTCAACACCGCCTATTATCCTTGCAAGCTCATCCCTTCTGCCGTCATGGTCAAGGGGGTTTACCTCTGTATACGTTTTGTCATTCTTAACAGACTTACTTATCTTATAGTGACTGTCTGCAAGTGATGCTATCTGTGCAAGGTGTGTAACACAGAGTACCTGTCTTGTTCTTGACACTTCTTTAAGCTTCAGACCTACTTTCTGAGCAGCACTGCCGCTTATACCTGTGTCTACTTCATCAAATATGAGTGTATCAATATCGTCCCTGCCTGCAAGAACATTTTTTATCGCAAGCATCATTCTGGAAAGCTCACCGCCGGACGCAATTTTTGCTACAGGCTTTGGCTGTTCGCCGGGGTTCGTTGTGATCAGTATTTCAAGCCTGTCACATCCGTCTTTATTAAGCTCACATTTTTCCATTGTTACAACAAGCTCAACATTGGGCATATCAAGAAATGTCATTTCTTCTTTTACGGCGCGGCAGAATTCATCCGCTGCTTTCCTTCTTCCCAAGGAAAGCTCCTCTGCCAATGACAAAGCTTTTTTTCGTGCCTTTTCGCATGACTTTACAAGCGCTTCTTTATTTTCGTCATATTTTTCGAGATATTCAAGCTCTTCCCTCGCTTTATCAAGGAAATCAAGCATTTCTTCAATGGTAGTACCGTATTTTTTACCAAGAGTATATATAAGGTCAAGTCTTTCCTCTATCTCATCAATATTATCCCCGTCACCGTCGGCAATGTCATACAAAGACAGTATCTCATCCTTACAATCCTCAAGCTCATACAAAGCATTTCGCAGTCTTTTGGCTATCTCATCCGTTTCCGGCATACAGTCTATGATACCTTCAAGGCTGTCACAGGCATATTCAAGCTGCTGTAAAGCTCCGTCCGTTTCTTCACTTCCGCCGAGACATTCATGCGCTTCATTAAGTGCTGATGCTATCTTTTCGCTGTTTTCGATCATCTGCTTCCTGTCACGAAGCTCCTCATATTCTCCGACATAAAAATCCGCCTGCTCAAGCTCATTTACCTGATAGGATAACAGATCTATTTTCCTTGCTCTCTCTCCCTCATCAACATTTATTTTATTGAGTTCGGCTCTGAGAGAAGAATACTCCTTATACGCAATACGATACTCTTCAAGCTGTTCATTCAGCTCTCCCAGTTTGTCGATGTATGTAATATGCAGTTCGGGCGACATCAGCTCATAGCTTGCATGCTGACCGTGGATATCTATAAGAAACTGACCAAACGATTTCAGCGTACTTACAGCGGCTGGACGGCCGTTGATCCTGCATTTTCCCTTTCCGGAAAGGGAAAGCTCTCTTTGTATAAGAAAAGAACCGTCCTCTTCAGCAGAAAAACCAAGCTCCTGCGCTGCACTCAGTGCTTTTTCGGAAAGATCAGTAAACTCTGCGCTTACAAAAGCATTTTCACTGCCGTTTCTGATAAGATCCCTTGATGTGCGGTTTCCAAGGATAGCATTGATGGAATCTATGACAATAGATTTACCTGCACCTGTTTCACCCGTAAGAACGTTAAGTCCCTTTTCAAAGTCAATATTTGTTTTTTCTATTACTGCAATATTTTCTATATATAGATTTCTTAGCATGAAACGCCTCCGTTTTCAGAACGTACCGACAAGCACCAGAGTCTGCTCCGTATTAATACAAACACAGCGCACAGTACTTATCTACATAAACATTGTTTCCTGATATGTTTTGCCGGTTATTTAATATATTTACGAATTATTGCCCGTAATGAGCTTTTTCAGATCTGCCACAAGTGATGCCGAAGCAGATTCTGTTCTGGTGGCTACAAAAATAGTATCATCGCCTGCAATAGACCCCATTACTCCGGGACGCTGTATAGAATCAAGTGCAGCACAAACAGCCTGTGCCATACCTACTCCTGTTTTGATAACAACAAGGTTATGTGCGTAATCAATGCTTGTAACCGCAGTAGAGAACAAATACGAATTCGACATCTCTTCCGTATTAGTCACTTTATCATAAGCATATTTATATGTTCCGCTGCTGTCAAGTACCTTTATCAGACGCATTTCCTTGATATCTCTTGAGACAGTAGCCTGTGTAACATTAAATCCATCTTTTCTTAACATTTCAAGTAGATCGGACTGTGTTTCGATACTGTTATTCTTGATAAGCTCAAGAATCTTTGTCTGCCTGAGTGTTTTCATTCAATTTTACCTCTTCTCCGCAAATTTATCATGTAATACCCTGTAAAAGGATTTTTCCTTTAATACTATAAATTCTGCATAAAGTTCTGAGGATGTAACTGAGATCATATCTTTTTTATTTATTACTACTGTTTTTGCTCCGTCTATTGTAAGAAAAACCTGGGTATCGTCATCACATGAAGCTCTTACAACAAGCTCGGAATGATGACTGAATATTACCGACCGCCCGAAAAGTGAATGAGGGCATATCGGAGTCATAACTATACATTTCATGGTAGGCTCTACCACAGGCCCGCCTGCTGCCAATGAATACGCGCTCGATCCTGTAGGTGTTGAAAGAATCAAGCCGTCACTTCGATAATGGCAAATATAATCCTTATCAAGTGACACATCTATATCTATGAGCCTTGAAAGCGAACCGCGTGAAATAACCGCATCATTGATACAAAAATATTCATTTGTACCGCTGTCCGTTTCATGAACGATCCTGAGCATCATTCTTTTTTCGATGCTAAGATCACCTTTTACAAGACGGCGAAGCATATACAGCTCATCCGCCTCAAGTCCCGCAACAAACCCCAGTCTGCCCATATTTATACCAAGCAGCGGCTTTTTCAGCGGTGAAGCATGGCGCGCAGCATGGATTATCGTTCCGTCACCACCTATGGTTAGCACCATATCCGACGCAGCAATAAGACTGTCCGTATCTTTATAGAAGTCTACATCCCTGCCGCTGTATCCGTCTTTCACTTTTTCTGTCATCCCGATACTGACGCCACATTCATGCAGTATCCCTATTGTACTCAGGGAGGCGGCATATGCTCCTTTTTTAGTCAGATTCGGTATCAATGCAACCTTATGTATTTCAAGCATTGCAATACTCTCCATTTTATTTCTGTATCACAGTTCACTATGTGACTGTTCAACTATACTGTCTATATATATGACCTTTCCGACTGAAGGAGTATCATCCTTTCTTAGATAAATAAGATACTCTATATTGCCCTCAGGTCCCTTTATAGGTGAAAAATCAAGATCAAGAACACTGAACCCGTTCTCAAGGCAAAAATCATATATTTTCTTTATGACCTCTTTATGAACGGTCCTGTCCCTTACAACTCCCTTTTTGCCTACTTTTTCTCTTCCTGCCTCAAACTGCGGTTTTATAAGACATACAGCCTGTCCTCCGTCTTTCAGCAAGGGTCTTGCGGCAGGCAATACAAGACAAAGTGAGATAAAGCTTACATCTACGCTGAAAAAATCAACTTCATCCGGAACCTGTTCCTTAGTGATATAACGCACATTTGTACGTTCTAAGTTTACGACTCTTTCATCATTCCTAAGCTTCCAGTCAAGCTGACCGTATCCCACATCTATTGCGTAAACTTTTTTTGCACCGTTCTGAAGCATACAGTCGGTAAAACCCCCGTGGGACGCACCTATATCCATTGTGATCTTGTCTTTAAGATCTATGGGAAAAACTTTCAGCGCCTTCTCAAGCTTCAGACCGCCGCGGCTGACGTAGGGCAGCTTGTTTCCTCTGAGTTCAATTTTTGCAGTAACAGGATAGGTCGTTCCGGGCTTATCTGACTTCTGATTGTCAACATAAATATCCCCAGACATTATAAGCGCCTTTGCCTTTTCCCTGCTTTCTGCAATTCCCGACTCAAAAACGAGAATATCAAGTCTTTTTTTATCCGACAAATTATTTCACTCCATATCAGAATTTTGTATTCCGGCTTGTCTGACTTCGGACAGATTCATAACTGCTTCTGAAATACTGTCTGCATCAAGTCCCAGGTGATGAAGGATAGAATCGCATTTAGCCTGACGCACATAATTATCAATGGCGTATAATTTGTATTTTCCTTCAAAACCGTTCTGATACAGCATAAATCCGAAGTTCTCGCCTACACCGCCGTATTTTATACCTTCCTCAAAAAACAGACAGTTTTTGTAACCCATACATTTTTTTACGGCATTCATACATACAGGTTTAATCCTGTTGAGTTTTAGTATACAGACTTCAATGCCCGAATCTTTAAGCTTTTCAGCCGCACTGCAGGCATAGGAAAATGTTCTTCCGTATGTCACTATGAGCGTTTCGCTGAATTTCTTTCCGTAAAAGGTATAGCTTTCTCCGTCATACACATAATCTTCGGGCAGGTATAATTCCCCGCCCCTGGGATAACGCACGGCAGCTACACCTTCGGTTTTATACAGTGCCTTATCCAGCATAGACTCCAGCTCACTGAAAGAGGAAGGCGCATACACAGTGATACCCGGTATCGTATTCATAAACGCCACATCAAATATTCCCTGGTGTGTTTCACCGTCCTCACCTACAATACCTGCCCTGTCAACTGCTAATACTATATGCAATCCCTGAAGATCCGCATCATGAAGCAGCTGATCGTAGCTTCGTTGCAAAAATGTAGAATATACCGCAAACACCGGCAGTGCATTTCCGGCCGCAAGACCGCAGGCAAATGTCACTGCGTGTTCTTCCGCTATACCGACATCAAAAAATCTGTTTTTATACTTTTTTGAAAATTCCTCAAGCCCAGTACCCGTAGCCATAGCCGCTGTTATTGCACAAAGCTTTTTATCACTTTTTGCGTGTTCACACATATACTCGCCAAACACTGCGGAATAGCCCTTTGAGGAGCTTTTAGGCTCACCTGTTTCTATATCGAATGCCGAAATGCCATGGAAAAGATTCGGCTTTTTCTCGGCAAATTCATAACCCTTGCCCTTCTTTGTACAGACATGAAGCATCACAGGTCCTTTAGAACGTTTTGCGGCTTTCAGTGCTGTCTGAAGCTGCTCTATATCATGCCCGTCAAGAGGACCGTAGTAATTGAAGCCCAAAAGCTCAAACATATTTTTCTGATGTCCGAAAAAATTGACCCTTATCCAGCTTTTCAATCCGCTTATCATTCTCGCAAGTCCGCGACCTATTCCGGGTATCCTATTCAGCCGGCTCTGTACACGTATCTTTGCATCAAGATATGAAGGCTGTATCCTCAGCTTTGTCAGGTGTCTTGCCATTGAACCGACATTTTTTGAAATTGACATTTTATTATCGTTAAGTATAACGATCAGATTCTGTTTTGACTTACCTGCACTGTTAAGTGCTTCAAGCGCCATACCGCCTGTCAGTGCGCCGTCACCTATTACTGCAATCGTATAATGCTTATCACTCAGAATATCCGACGCACAGGCTATTCCGAAAGCAGCTGATACGGAAGTACTGCTGTGTCCTGTATTAAAGCAGTCATAAGGGCTTTCCTCTCGTTTTGGGAATCCCGAAAGTCCGTCTTCGGTACGTATGGTAGAAAGCTTTTCCCTTCTGCCTGTAAGTATTTTATGTGTATAACTCTGATGTCCGACATCCCATACGATCTTATCTTCGGGGAAATTGAAAACACTGTGTATAGCAAGCGTCAACTCAACAACACCGAGATTTGAGGCGAGATGACCTCCGTTATGGGATACAGCCTCCATTATTTCCTCTCTTATCTCATCGGAAAGAACAGATAATTCCGGAACTGTAAGTTTTTTTATATCGGACGGAGAGTTTATTTTATCAAGCAAACTGTCTTCTGTCATTTTTTATTCTCCGTTTACAGCAGACGGCAAAAACCGTCCGACATGAAATCTGATATTATTATACCATCATATTCTCAGATATTCAATCAGTTTTCTCTGTTTAAAAGATAATAGGCAAAATCCCTCAATTTACTTGTATCATTTTCAAAGACCTCAAGTGCTTTTACAGCATTTTCGGTCAGTTCAGTGCTTATACGTCTGCACTCTTCAAGACCAAGCAGTGCTGCATAAGTGGATTTTTCATTTTCACTATCACTGCCCACAGGTTTGCCAAGCTCTTCTGTACTTGAAGTTATATCCAGCATATCATCAATTATCTGGAATGCAAGACCGATATTTTCCGCATATTTAACAGCTGCGTCCGTCTGCGCCCTTGTTGCGCCTGCCGAGATACATCCCAGCTTTGCAGATGCTATGATAAGAGCGCCTGTTTTTTTGGCATCCATAGTTTTAAGATGATCTACAGTTACCTTTTTACCCTCGCTTTCAAGGTCGATTATCTGACCTCCTAACATTCCCTGCGCTCCTGCCGCCTGAGAAAGCACACTTACAGCAGCAAGACATTTTTCTGTCCCGTTCAGACTAACAGCCTTTTCGGATGACGCTGCTTCAAATGCAAGGGTAAGAAGTCCGCTTCCTGCAAGCAGAGCGCAGGCCTCCCCGTAAACCTTATGATTTGTAGGTTTTCCTCTTCTGAGATCATCATTATCCATACAGGGCAGATCGTCATGTATAAGAGAATATGTGTGTATCATCTCGATAGCACAGGCAAAGGGCATTGCTGCTTCTTCACTGCCGCCGCAGATCTTTGCAAATTCGGTAACGAGCATAGGACGTACTCTTTTGCCGCCTGCCATAAGACTGTATTCCATTGATGATATAAGATTGCCTGTAAGCTCATCCTTCTTCGGCAGATATGACAGCAGTTCTTTTTCGATACCAGATCTATTGTCTGTCATTTTTATTCCTCCTCTGTTTCAAGCTCGGGAAGCCTGGTAATCTTCTGTTCTGCCTTTTTCAGAACATCATAACACCCTGCCGTGAGCTTTGTTCCTTCGTCAAATAATTTCATAGCCTGATCAAGACTGATATTACCGCTTTCAAGCAGTGTAACTATCTCTTCAAGCCTTTCCATTGATTTTTCATAATCAGATCTTTTCATCTGCGGACTTCCTTTCATTCACAGTACATTCTGCCGTACCGTCCGAAAACCTTACGCTCAGGTTGTCACCCATATATACATCTTCTATCGTAGACACAACACTGTTTTCCTTCATAACAACAGTATACCCTCTTGAAAGAACTTTAAGCGGACTCAACGCATCAAGTTTTGCCGACAAAGCTGAAAACTCGTTTTTATATCCTGCTATATATGTTTTAAATGCAGACACAAGAGCTTTGCTCATCATATCGGTCTGTATCTGTTTTGTATGAATATATTCGGTCGGATCTCTGAGTACCTTTGCAGAAGCAAGCTTGCTTAATCTATTATTTTCAAAAGTGATCCTCTGCTGCATAAGCGTCGTCAGCTGCTGTCTGTAATACATGATATTTCCGGCAAGCTCCCCCTCTTCAGGCGAAACGAGTTCCGCTGCTGCCGAAGGCGTAGAAGCTCTCACATCTGCCGCAAGGTCGCATATTGTAAAATCCGTTTCATGACCTACACCGGATACAACAGGTATATGACAATCATATATCGCGCGGGCAAGCTGTTCATCATTGAATGCCCACAGATCCTCTATTGAACCGCCGCCCCGCCCGATTATTATAACATCGGCACAGTCGGTCCTGTCAAATCTTCTTACGGCCCGTGTAAGCTGGGCAGCAGCATTTTCACCCTGAACCAGCACGGGACACATTATTATCTCGCCGATAGGATACCTTCTTGAAAGGATACGGCATATATCCTGAACTGCCGCTCCTGTCGGTGAGGTTATGACCCCTATTCTTGCAGGATACTTCGGCAGCTGCTTTTTATGTTCCTCGGAAAAAAGTCCTTCTTCAAGAAGTTTCCTCTTGAGCTGTTCAAAGGCAACCGCAAGTGCTCCTATACCGTCGGGCTGCATATCCTCTATATAAAACTGATACTGTCCGCTGACGGTATAGACCGAAACATATCCCCTGACTAAAACTCTCATACCCTCCCGCGGACGGAATTTTAATCTTGAAGCATTCCCTGAAAACATTACGGCTTTAACAGCTGACTTTTCATCTTTCAGGGACATATATAAATGACCTGTTTTATAGTGGTCGGTAAAATTGGATATTTCACATTTCATATAGACTGATCTCAGATTACTGTCCTCATCCATCCGTGTTTTTATATAAAAGTTCAGCTGTGACACAGTAAGTATCGCCATTATACCACCTCCGTCAGATGTCGAACTTTATCTGTGCATCGGGCAGATCGGGTATATCCATCCCTATATGAAGACATCCCGCTCTTGTGATACATCTTCCTCTCGGAGTTCTGTTAAGAAAGCCTATCTGCATAAGATACGGTTCAATAACATCCTCTATGGTAACGGCCTCTTCTCCAATTGCAGCAGCAAGCGTTTCAAGTCCAACAGGACCTCCGCGGTAAAACTTTACTATTGCATTCAACATTCTTCTGTCATTTGAGTCCAGTCCGAGCTCATCTATCTCCATACGCTCGAGCGCTATTTGCGCAGTCTTCAGAGTTATAACGCCATTGGACATGACCTGAGCAAAATCACGCACACGTTTAAGCATACGGTTGGCTATTCTTGGAGTACCTCTTGAACGTGAAGCTATTTCCAATGCCCCGTCCGGTTCTATGGCAATACCAAGTATTCCTGCACTTCTGTTTACTATCATTGCAAGCTCCTCAGGTGTATAAAGCTCCAGACGAAGCGTAACGCCAAATCTGTCACGAAGAGGTGCAGTAAGCTGACCTGCTCTTGTCGTAGCTCCCACAAGCGTAAATCTGGGAAGCGGAAGATGATAAGAAGCCGCCATCTGTCCCTTACCCGTTACAATATCTATAGCAAAATCTTCCATAGCAGGATAAAGTACTTCTTCAACAGCCCTTGAAATACGGTGTATCTCATCAACGAACAGAACATCGCCTTCGTTAAGATTTGTAAGTATAGCCGCAAGATCTCCCGGCTTTTCTATTGCGGGACCTGAGGTTATTCTCAGATCGACTCCCATCTCATTTGCTATAATACCCGAAAGAGTAGTTTTACCCAGTCCCGGAGGACCGTACAGCAAAACATGATCCAGCGGTTCATTTCTCTGTTTTGCGGCCTCAATAAATACAGCAAGATTCTCCTTTGCCTTATCCTGCCCTATATAATCATCCAGCCTTCTCGGACGAAGGGGATTGTCATTATCATTTTCGCCCATTATTTCGGTCGGCGAAACGATCCTGTTTTCAAAATCAAAATCTTCCATAAGATTTTCCTTTTCTGTTTCATTTGTCAATATTTTATCTTTGATCATACCTTGAGCTTATCGCTTTAAGCTATCTCTTACCTATGGCCTTCAGTGTTTCCCCTATTATCTTCTCAACGGGAAGAGTCGGGTCTATACCGCCCATGAACGGTGTAACCTCATCGGGAGAATAGCCAAGTACCGCAAGAGCGCCGATTGCTTTTTCTATATTTCCCTGCGCAGACGGAATGACCGTATTTCCCTTTGGAAGTTCGATAGTGCCCGAGGGTACCATTTTTTTAACCTTATCCTTCATTTCAAGAACTATACGCTGTGCAAGCTTATTTCCTACACCGCTTGCCTTTGTAAGAGTTTTGCTGTCGCCTGTAGAAACAGCAAGTGCTATCTGTTCGGGAGTAAGCACTGATAGAATGGCTATCGCTACCTTTGCGCCAACTCCGCTTATTGTAGTCAGCAGTCTGAAACAGTTCAGTTCACTTGTATCTGCAAAGCCGCAAAGCTCCACACTGTCTTCCCGAACTATCATATGCGTATATACCATTGCCTTTTCCCCTGTTTTCGGAAGCTTCTGCAAGGTATTCATTGTTGTCAGACATTTATAACCTACCCCTCCGCACTCTATTACTACTGCATTGGGTTCTGTATGTATAACAGTTCCATTAAGACTGTATATCATTGATCGATCCTCCCGTAAAGCTCACTTTGTCAGCTCAGTGAACAGTGAATTATAAACAACCATGAAATTCTTTTTCTATAAATGCAATTTCTTCTCTGCCTTTATACTCGCAACCTTCGAAATCCAGTCGGATCACCCAAGGCATAAAATCTATTGCTCTCATAAAATCCTCATATCCGAAATTCCTGTCATAAAAATTTATTATCGTACAAAGTGCTGTTCCATGAGTACCTATCAGAATATTTTTATCCCTGTATGTATCAAGTATCTCTGAAACTGCCTCAATATTTCTTTTCTGAGTCTGTGCAAGATTCTCTCCCCCGGGCTCACAGAAATTATGATCAGCCCACCTTTTTATAAACATTTCAGATGTATTACACTGTCCCTGTCCTTTCACACGTTCCCTGAGACGTTCATCTGTTGTTACTGTCAGATTTCTTTGATTCAGGATAGGTTCTATAGTAAGAAGACTTCTGCGGTATGGGCTCGAAAAGGCCGCATCTATCCTGATACCTTTCAGTGCTTCAAGAGCTTTAAGCCTGTCGCTAATCCCTTCTTCAGATAAACTGAATGTCCTGTCGGTTCCTGTTCTGTAATCAGGCTGTGCGTGTCTTACAAAGTACAATCCGGTCATGTATTCAGACCGCCCTTTCGGTTAAATTTTATATTTGTGCTCTTACTGTTGAGTATATTTCTGAGTCTTGTTCCCGAGCATTGCGCATGACAAATCGCCATTGCAAGTGCATCGGCTGTATCATCGGGTCTGGGAACTTTTTCAAGCTTGAGCAGTCTTCTCGTCATTTCCATGACCTGATTTTTTTTAGCCTGACCGAAACCGGTCACAGCTGATTTGACCTGCAAAGGGGTATATTCGCTGACCGACAGATTATTCATCTGTGCTGCTAAAAGAATGACTCCTCTTGCCTGCGCAACGTCTATGGCAGTTTTCTGGTTATTCTGGAAATACAGCCTTTCTATAGCCATCTCATCCGGATCATACTGTATTATGACAGAAACAATCTCATTATATATATATTGCAGACGCTGAGGAAACGGCATATCCGCCTCAGTAGTTATTGCGCCGTAATCAACGGCTTTATATTTTCCGCCCTGATAATCTACGATCCCGAAACCTACTATGGCATATCCCGGATCGATCCCTAACACTCTCAGAAACTCTCACTCCCGGTATTAATGAATAATGAATAGTGAATAATGAATAATTATGTCAATTCCAGATTCATTCGCTTAATTCTGATTTTTTCAGATATATCAATTATACTATATTTTAATTATTTCTTCAACACCTTTTTATTCAATGTGGAATCAGGAAGCGTCACGCTGGCGCCGGTGGCTAAATTATGGACAACAGAGAGGAAATATGATATAATACATATGCTTGATATTTTAACCGAAAAGAAAAAATGGTTGATAAATAATTGATGCAGATTGTACCGAAAGCCGTATATTTATTTTCATAATAGAACAAATTACCATAAAAAAGCTTGATGCAACACCGGATAATTTTTAAGCTGTCTATAAAAAATTTCACTGCATTATTTTATTATGACAATGCCTGACAAATATGAAACCGAAGTAAGTGAGCTTGGTGAAACAATTTCGGGTACTGTTTTCGGAAGATAAGGAGCGTTGTATGAATACTATATTTAACAAAAAAGAAGAAAAAAAGTCGAATATCTCGAACTGATATACGACCTGATCTTTGTGTACGTTATCGGCAGGAATAATTCTCTCCTGCATCAGATCACAAACGGATTTGTTGACGGAAAGGTTTTTATTGCCTATATCCTGTGTACGCTTACCATAATTCAGATATGGAATTTTTCAACCTATTACATCAATATGCATGGCAGAAACGGAATCAGAGACCACATCTGTTTGTTTATAAATATGTTTCTGCTATACTTTATCGGTGAAGGAACACGAGTCCACTGGGAGAATTTCAGTCTTCAATATAATCTCGCCTGGGGGCTTATCCTCGTCAATTCCGGCGAACCGACGGAAGCTTAATAACAGAATATTTTACAGCCCCGTTCTCCTTTACAGTTGAACGGGGCTTTCCTCGTCTGATTTAATAGAAAATGTCTTTTAGCCTATGATCTGTAATGCTTTATGCGGCTTCCGAATACTTTACTCCCATAACCGTTTTTACTCTGATACTATATGCCGTTATGATCCTATATTTAATCAGCTCCATCTTCGTTCAAGAAGCTTATGGAAAATATTCGGAGCCCGATGATCTGATGACGGTAATATTGAAAAAACTAATTCAGAAGAACAGAATTGTATATGGAGCAGTAAAGACAGCATAAGCCAATGATGTTTTAAATTTTTGACTTTTGGTCATTTCAGCTTTACTGAAGGATATATAATAGTTAAAAACAAAAATAAAAAAACCTGCAAGAATAACTGCGCTAAATTTTGTCAGAAAACTCCAGATATCAGAAGATGCATTTCCGATAGAAGTACTGATCAATAATAGGTATATCACTCCGATAATATCAGAAGCATATCCTGACAGCCACACTTTCCATATAGTTTTTATATAGAATTTTCCTGCAATTTCCTTGTAGATAAGCTTTGATGCAATTAATAATACTATGGAATCAATAATAAAATTTCCCAACATTGTAATAACAGCTGTACCTGGAGAAAAATATAAAATCACATATGTAGGTAATATAAGGTTATATAGTTTTACATCTTTTTTCATTTAAATTTTTCCTCCTTTATGTTAGACTACATTTTCAGTATTGATTTTTGTTATAATTGTCATTCATGCATATCATCTCTTACGATGAGTAGTATCTGCTCCTCAGTGTATACATTTTTAAGCATCATTTCTGCAACAGCTATTATTTCTTCGACTTTGCCTTCTATCAAAAAAATGTTCAAATGGTATATTTTTCTTTCAGTATAGCGATTTCTTCCTCAGAAATATTCAGCTCGGCGCGAATATAACCGAGAACAGAGCCGTATTTCTCCTTTAAAAATGCGATTGCGTTTTCCATAAAATGCCTGTCAACAGCATCAAAAACAAAGGCCGCCTTCTCTACAAAATCTTCTTCGCAGCCTCTTGCTCTTAAATACTTCTTGGTTCCTTCTATTCTCGAAGCATTATACTCGTTTGTGAGCATATAATCCTCCATAATGATCGATTCTTCAACACCAAGCAATGATAACAGCAGCATTGAGGCAAGTCCGGTTCTGTCCTTGCCGCTTGTGCAGTGCCAGAGTACAGCCCTGTCCGGGTCTGCCGAAAGCAAGATACGTAAAAACTGAGAATATGCCTTTTTGCCCATATCATTCTTGAGAAAACCAATATACATATCATCATTCAGCATACCCATCTGTTGGCTCATTTTCACAAGCTGAATGACATCAGTTGTATTTATATCAGCATCCGGCTTTCCCTGCGAAAGCATATCCGGGATATCTATCACATCAAGATGGGTATTAGTTACACCTGCGATCATCGGGTCTTCATGACCTCTCATTTCCATTTCCATTCGGAAGTCAATTATATCACTAAGGTGGTATTGGTTTTTCAAAATCCGTATATCATCGGACGTGATATCATTCAGATTTCCGGTTCTGAGCAAAACGCCGTTTCTGACTGTTCTGCCGTCGGATGTATGGTAGCCGCCAAGTTCACGAGCATTAGCTACACATTTTAGTGGGATAGATTGTTTCAGACTCATATTTTCTCCTTTCAATCAGAAATCCAGCTCATTTATCAGTTTATCAACGAATCTTTTCATTTTTTCAAGCAGCTTTTTCTGCTATGCTTCTGATTCTGCGTTTAAGCAGTTCTATAATATTTAAATATATTAATTCAAGTTTCTGAGTTGTGATTTTAATCTGCTTCTGATAAGATTAACAAATGCAGGCGGTTCAGTAACTCTTACTAAAGGTCCGAAAGATAAAATACGTATAAGTATCTCTGTTTCATCGCTTTTATCATACCTTATCGTGAGCCTGTAACGACCATTATCAAGTTTTTCTGCCCTTTTTTCAAAATGAGAAAAATGCAGCAGTACTCTCTCAGGTGCATTTCTCTCGTCAACAAGCTCCATCGTCACCGTTCGTTTTCTGACCGCAGTTCTGCATGAACTTATGTCAGGAAATTCTCCTACATGAAGACTACATGACTCAATACGTCCTAAATTAATTACAGAAGCTGTCCGGTTTCCGCTTGTAAGCAGGCGGAATTTATCATCCTTTTCGGAATATTCAAGCCTTTCAGGCATAACGGAAAATGTTGATTCATTGCCTTTCCTGTTTTTTATTGTAATATCAAGCGGATCTTTGTTATGTATTGCAGACAATATAATTCTGAAATTTTTCTTATAGCTTTCACTCTTAAAATCATCGCCGTCATGATACATATCAAAGACAAAGTAATCATCCTCGGTAAACAGCGGTTCTATTTCTTCAAGATCTTTGAAATCACAGTCAAAAAGTTGTACTCTCCTGTCAAGCGATATTGCTTTCAGCCAGCGTTTCTGAAGAAGAGTCACCGGTATTTCCGAAAAAGACTTTAATGGTGTTGTTCCGTCAGGCAGTATCAGCTGCCATCGCTGTTCCTTTATTGCGGTTTCAATTGCAAAGGGACTTTCGGAGAACGCATACTTTTTTGCTGTTTCACGTATTTTTACCGCGTCAACAGGTGATGCTATTGCAAACTTTATTATTTGTGCAACTGTTTTATAATAAGCACTGTATATTTCGTTAAAAAACATCACTTATCCACCCCGTACATTCTGTACATTGTCTCGAGATCAGCTCTGAACTGAGCTTCTGTTTCCTTATCAGAAAAACTGATATCGGTAATACGGCAGATAAACGACCTTATCCATGTAAGCATCTCGTTTGCATCATACACTTCCGCATAAAAACGTGCGCTGTTTTTATCAATTCTTTCAACTGTACCGCAGCGTTTTTCTCTGAGAAGCCGCTCATAGATATACTGTTCATTATCTTTGAAACACACAGTAAATTCTACAGTATCTTTTCTGCTGTTTCTGCTCTGGGTGCTTACTCCCCAGATATACGGCATCATTCTGTCGAGCTTTTCTCTGAGTTCATCATGATCGTAAACAGTTCTTAGCGGTCTTATTTTTACAATATGATCTATACGTACAGAAGTTATTCTGTTTTTACTGCGGCGGTAAACCATTATATATTGTCTGCCGCTCTGAACGCTTATAAATACTCTGAGAGGAATGACCGTTTGCTTGATCTTTTCACCGCTTTTTGAAACGGTTATAATCTCTGTTTCCTGTTTTTTATGTATCGTGTCAAATACCTCATATAGTATCTGACTGTCCATTGTCTGAGCAATATAGTGATGCTTAAAGGTAAAAGCATCCTCATTCTCTTCAAAACGATCAAGCAGAAACGATCCTATTACGCCGCAGGGAGATGCTTCTGAAAAAAAGTTCAGAAGATCTGTATTGTTGAAATTATAGTTTTCGGCTCTGTGATAATACAAAGTCTTTCCATGTTTTTCACTTTTTATGATTCCTACAAGTTCATACTCCTTCAGTTTTTTTCTCACAGTTGAGCTGTCAAAAAACTTCGGCTCTTCAAAACAACAAAGATATTCATTATCTATCTTTTCAACTATGCTGCTGAGCGTAAATAACTCCGAAGGATCACTCAGTATATCGGATATTATAAAAAAAAGTGTTATATCACCATCGGTAAAGCTTGCACATTTCCATGCCTTGTAAAGAGGGTCATGGGACATCCTGCGGGTGTCCACCGAAATATAGACATTTTTTCCATCTGCGGTCTGATGAAATCCCATATATTCCGAAAGGTAGCTTTCTATCCTACGTTTTTCATCATCATAGGATCGTTTGCTTTTTTTATTATACTGTTCTCTGCTCTTTAATCCGTATACATAGAATTCCCGCATATAATCCCGTATTTTATCAAAATTTTTTATAAGCTCACTGTACCCCATAAGCACCACCGGAAATAATGAATAATGAATAGTGAATAATAATGGATTATCGGAGATTTGTGTCTGAAATTAACTTTATTGGATTATACAAACCTTATCATTACAAAGCCGATCATATTATCCCACTGGAACTGTCTCTTTTTAAATACCGCTATTTGAACAATAATTTCAGAAAACCGCTTAGTTTAAATCCTGTCACAATATTCTTCATTTCGTTACATCTTGGACACAATGAAGCATATATCTGATCATACTGACAATTTGTGTGGACAAGATGTGTTTTATACGTTTTGTTTATACATTGACGGCAAATATTTCCGCCATACAGCTTTTTAATTTTTTTCATCGTTACCATATTGTTACCTCATAAATTTAATATTTTTGTAATGTGAAATGAAAAATTGAATTACTGAGACTGCCTTGACTGATTTTTCAAGAATTACATGAGTGTGAATTATAGTAATCCAATTTAGTAAGTGCATTGAAAAATCTCTTTTCAATACCTTCGGAATCTGCCGGATAAATGTGCCGGCACAGGACGTATTTAGCTAATCTGTAAACAACTATATGTTTATGTAATGAATCAAACCAAAATAGGAATCGGCAGATTGCCGATCGTCATGGATTCGCAAGAATTTCAGTTATTTTCTGGATTGCTATATTTTTTCAATTTTTTCAAAATCATAATTCCGGAGAAATTTGAGAATAACAGTGCTTCTGAATTTACGGATAAAGAAAATATGTTTTGCAGACTTTAATTATTCACTTATACAGTTCAAAGCTCAAAGCATAAAAAACATAATTCTCTATGCCTTGAGCCAAATGCTGTATTCTTTGATTTGAGAAGATATTACTTAGTTCTGCCTATGTCTTTTCTGTAGTGAGCACCTTCAAAACTGATTTTTTCAACAGCTGCATAGGCTTTTTCAAGTGCTTCGTCAAGTGTTCGTCCGGCAGCGGTAACTCCCAGTACTCTTCCGCCGCTCGTATAGAACTTTCCGTCTTCATATTTTGTGCCTGCATGATAAACCGTTGCACCGGCAACCTGACCGTTTTCGTCAAGTCCACTTATCTCAAGTCCTTTTTTATACGAAAGCGGATAACCGCCCGATGCCATTACTACACAAGCCGTAGCTTCGTTTGTCCACTCTATGTTGAGTTGGGACAGCTTCTCATCAATTACCGCTTCTATTATATCTACAAGATCAGTCTTGAGCCTGGGAAGTACTACCTGCGCTTCGGGATCACCGAAACGGGCATTATATTCTATTACCTTCGGTCCGTCGGGGGTTATCATAAGACCGAAGTAAAGACATCCTTTGAATGTCCTGTTTTCACTGTTCATTGCAGCTACTGTAGGCTCAAAGATAGTCTTGCGGCATATCTCAGCGATCTCGTCTGTATAATAGGGATTCGGACTTATTGTACCCATTCCGCCTGTATTCAGTCCCTCGTCGTTATCGTATGCTCTCTTATGGTCCTTTGATGATACCATAGGTTTCAGAGCTATTCCGTCCGTAAAAGCAAGTACGGATACCTCGGGTCCTGTAAGAAACTCTTCTACTACAACATTATTTCCCGAATCACCGAATTTCTTATCTTCCATAATTTCTTTTACAGCTGCCTGAGCCTGTTCACGATCGGCTGCTATGATAACGCCCTTACCAAGTGCAAGACCGTCGGCCTTAATAACAACAGGATATTTACCTTTTTCCTCTATATAAGCCATCGCCTTTGAAGGGTCAGAAAAAACTTCATATTCTGCTGTAGGAATATTATAATTTTTCATCAGGTTCTTTGAGAATACCTTACTGCTTTCTATTATGGCTGCGTCTGCGCGAGGACCGAAAGCTCTTATGTCATTCGCTGTAAGCGCATCTACCATACCTGCTGCAAGCGGATCATCCGGTGCAACAAAAACCAGATCTATCTCTTTTTCCTTTGCGAATTTTACCATGCCTTCTTTATCCATAACACCGATATTCACACATTCTGCATCACGTGAAATACCGCCGTTTCCGGGAGCTGCATATATCTTATCTACCTTCGGACTTTCCTTAAGCTTGCGGATAATAGTGTGTTCACGTCCGCCGCCGCCTATTACAAGAATTTTCATCAGATATGTACCTCCGTTTTATCAGTGATGGAACAGTCTGATACCTGTGAATGCCATTGTCATACCGTATTTATTGCAGGTATCTATAACATTATCGTCACGGATCGATCCGCCCGGCTGTGCAATAAACTCTACACCGCTGCGCTTTGCTCTTTCAATATTATCACCAAAGGGGAAAAACGCATCCGAACCAAGTGAAACACCGCTGAATGTAGAAAGCCACTGTTTTTTCTCTTCTCTTGTAAGCGGCTCGGGCTTTACAGTGAAGAACTGCTCCCATACTCCGTCTGCAAGTACATCCTCATAATCATCGGAAATATACACATCAATAGTATTATCCCTGTCGGGTCTTCTTATATCCTCGCGGAAAGGAAGCGCAAGCACCTTCGGGTTCTGTCTGAGATACCATATATCTGCCTTATTTCCTGCAAGTCTTGTACAGTGTATTCTTGACTGCTGACCTGCGCCGACACCAATTGCCTGTCCGTCCTTTGCATAACAAACAGAATTTGACTGAGTATACTTAAGAGTGATAAGTGCTATCATCAGATCTCTTTTTGCTTCAGCTGTAAAGGCTTTGTTCTCTGTTACGATATTTCCGAGCATATCCTCGTCAATTTTAAGGTCGTTTCTGCCCTGTTCAAATGTTATACCGTAAACCTGTTTGTGCTCTATTGCAGCGGGAACATAATCAGTGTTGATCTTTACAATATTATATGTACCCTTACGCTTTGTTTTAAGTATTTCAAGCGCTTCCTCTGTATAATCGGGTGCTATGATACCGTCCGAAACCTCTCTCTTGAGAAGAAGTGCTGTTTCTTTATCACAGGTGTCGGAAAGTGCTGCCCAGTCACCGTATGAGGACATTCTGTCTGCGCCCCTTGCCCTTGCATAGGCAGAAGCTATGGGAGAAAGCTCCAGATCATCCACAAAATAGATCTTTTTAAGCGTATCTGAAAGCTCTGCTGCGACTGCTGCACCTGCGGGGCTTACGTGTTTGAATGATGCTGCAGCAGGAAGTCCTGTTGCTTCCTTAAGCTCCTTTACAAGCTGCCAGCTGTTGAATGCGTCAAGAAAATTGATATATCCGGGTCTTCCGTTAAGCACAGTAACAGGAAGCTCGCTGCCGTCCTCCATAAATATCTTTGACGGCTTCTGATTAGGATTGCAGCCATATTTAAGTTCAAGCTCGTTCATCGTAAAAAACTCCTTTCAAAAACATATATGATGTGATGTATCATCATACATTTTTATTGATTATCCTGTCTTCATAGCTGCCGCTTTCAAGGTCGATAAACCTTGTATAAAGAGACACCTTATTATCCTCATTGAGCGCATTCCACACATTTCCGGTAAATGTATCTATATCGCCCTTTATATCAACAAGAGTAGGCTCGCCTTCAAAAGACGGAATGGGATTTCCGTCACATTTATACGTATGAATAAAATGACCCTCTCCTGCAACAGGCTGAGCATACTCATAGAAAAATCTCAGCGCTGACTCTTCTCTGCCCTCATTGCTTTTCAGTATTGACATTTTGTAGCTGAAATCTCCGTCGGCAAACTCAAGTATACCCGATATTCTCGGTGTAAAGTTAGGCGGATCAGGCTCGAACGTTCTTGTTCTGAGTGCTTCCTCAAAACTTTTTCCTTCAAGTATATAATCCCTTACAGTATCAGTCTGATCTCCGTTTGTAACAACTGTCTGTTTCTCAAGTGTACGGACAGGCGCATATATGATCAGCGATGGATCTTCAAGCTGTGACGGGTCAAATGCCTGTGTTTTAAGGTCATTTTCTTCTTTTACAAATACTCTGTTTCTGCTGTTATTGCTTCTTCCCATTATGAAGTATCCGATCACTGCTTTTTTGCCGTCTTCGCTTTTACCTATTATTATTCCGCGTCCAGGATATGTCGTGGACGATATTTCTTTAACAAGTTCTGTCATTTTTTTCAACCTCATCTTTTTATTGGAATCGGGAATTATGAATTAGGAGTTTTCAAACCACAATTCATTTTTCACTATTCATTATTCACTGATATATACTATTTCATCCTTGACGCTGAGTCTGTCTTCACAGAAAAGAGAAACAGCCTTGGGAAGTATCTTCCATTCCGCCTGCTCCATTACTCTCCTCTGGAGTACCTCGGGTGTATCGTCACTCTGAACCTCAACAGCCTTCTGGAGTATTATCGGACCGCCATCGCATACCTCTGTCACAAAATGTACTGTAGCACCCGTCAGCTTTACTCCCTTTTTCAGTGCTTCCTCGTGGACTCTCAATCCATAATAGCCTTTTCCGCAGAAGCTCGGTATAAGGGCAGGATGGACATTCATCATCTTATACGGATATGCCTTTACAACAAGCTCGTCAAGTATCGTCATGAATCCTGCATATACCACAAGATCAGCCTTTTCTTCATTAAGAGCATCAAGTATCGCTTTGCTGTATTCTACAGAATCGGAATATTCCTTTCTTGGAATGACCCTGCTTTTAATACCATGTTTTTTTGCTCTTTCAAGGGCGTAGGCTCCTTCTTTTGAAGAGATCACACACGTTATTCTGCCGCCGTTTATCAGACCACTTTCCTGCGCGTCTATAAGTGCCTGCAAATTCGTTCCGCCGCCCGAAACGAGAACAACTATATTTTTCATTTAGTTTGTTTCCTCCCGAATGGAATGTATTCATAACGCCGACAAAAGGCTTACTCTATAATTACACCCTCGTCGCTTTCTACGAGCTCGCCTAAAATATATGCGTCCTCTCCTGCAGTTTTAAGTACCTCAACAGCCTTTTCCGCATCAGCCTTATCCACAACAACAGTCATTCCTACACCCATATTGAATGTATTGAACATATCTCTCTCGGGGATATTGCCTGTCTTTGCAATAAGATCAAAGATAGGCAGAACCTGTACATCACTGCGCCTTATCTTTGCAGACAAGCCTTTCGGCAGTGAACGAGGAATATTTTCATAGAATCCGCCGCCTGTGATATGGGATATTGATTTTACTTTTACGCTGTCGATAAGAGCAAGTATAGCTTTTACATATATTCTTGTGGGTGTCAGCAACGCTTCGCCTAAAGTCATGCCAAGCTCATCGTAGTATGCCGAAATGCTTTCTCTTGTGCTTATATCAAATACCTTGCGTACAAGTGAAAAACCATTTGAATGTACTCCGCTGGATTTTATGCCTATCATTACATCCCCGGGGTTCTGTGTTTCGGGTTTCAGTATCTTTTCTTTGTCGACCACGCCTACTGAGAAGCCTGCAAGATCGTAATCATCCTCAGCCATCATGCCCGGATGCTCCGCTGTTTCACCGCCTACAAGAGCACATTCACTCTGTATACAGCCTTCGGCAACACCTTTGACTATCTCTGCTACCTTTTCGGGATAATTCTTTCCTATCGCAATATAATCAAGGAAAAACTGGGGCTTTGCACCGCAGCAAATTATGTCATTTACACACATTGCCACACAGTCGATACCGATAGTATCATGCTTATCAAGAAGCATGGCTACCTTCAGCTTTGTGCCGACGCCGTCAGTACCCGATACAAGCACAGGATGATCTATTCCGGTTGTATCTATTTCAAAAAGACCTCCGAAACCGCCTATTCCAGAGAGTACTCCTTTTGTCATAGTCTTTGCCACGTGTTCTTTCATAAGCTCAACGGATCTGTAGCCTGCGGTTACGTCAACGCCTGCTGCCTTATAACTGTCACTAAAGCTTTTCATATATTTACCTCCGAACGGCATATGCCGTATTTTTTATCAAACAAGAATAATTTTATGATTCTATCTTCTGTGAATACTTATCCGCTCTTGAAGTATCAGATACATCGAGGGGATAATTGCCTGTAAAGCAGGCATCACAGAAATTAAGCTTACATTCCTTAGCTATCTGCGGCAAACTTTCCGTGGACAGGAATCCGAGACTGTCCGCGCCTATATATTTACAGATCTCTTCATTCGTTTTTTCGGATGCTATAAGATCCTCTTTAGGGGTAGTGTCGCTTGTAAGATAACAAGGATTGCGAAACATGGGTGATGCAATTCTCATGTGTACTTCCTTTGCACCGGCTGCCCTGAGAAGCTCCACAATATGTTTGCTTGTTGCGCCTTTAAGTATCGAGTCATCAATTACAATAACTCTCTTACCTTCAACATTATGCTTCAGGGCATTCAGCTTTATCCTCATCATATATTCATTATTCTTTTTTCTATCATTGAATGCACGGCCTATATACTTATTCTTGATAAGACCTGTTGCATATTTTATCCCCGACGCCATTGAATATCCAATGGCGGACTCTATGCCGCAATCGGGAACTCCGCATACAAAATCAGCCTCAACAGGATGCTGCTGTGCAAGCAGTTCACCTGCCCTTTGTCTTGCCCTTGCCACGGATACTCCGTCAACTACCGAATCAGGTCTTGAAAAATATACATATTCAAACAGGCACAAAGCTGTTTTCTCCGACTCGGTAACTTTATAGCTATGAAGTCCCTGCTCGTCTATAACTATCATTTCACCGGGGGCTACATCCCTTATAAATTCTCCGCCAAGGCTGTCAAAAACGCATGACTCCGAGGCAACAACATAGCTCTCTCCTATTTTGCCGTAGCAAAGAGGACGTATGCCCATGGGGTCACGGACTGCTATAAGCTTGCTGGGAGACATAAGGGCTATAGCATATGCGCCCTTCAGCTTACAGACTGCTTCTCTTACCGCTTCTTCTATAGATACTGCGTTTATCCTTGCTCTCGCTATAAGATAGGCAATGATTTCAGTATCTCCGTTTGACTGGAATATGGCAGCCCCCTGATTCAGCTCTTCACGAAGCTCGTGAAAGTTCGTTATTGAACCGTTCATACATATGGCAAGCTGTCCTTTTATATATCTCATCACAAGAGGCGCAAGGTTTTCGTGATCCACGGCTTCACCCGACGAATACTTTACGTGACCGAGAGCTATCTTTCCCTTGCCGAGACGATTTAACTCGGACTCGGGTATTGCTTCGGGTATCATTCCGTGTCCCTTGAAATACTTCATATTTCCGTCTTTATTAACGGCAATACCTGCGCCAATCTGACCTCTGTGCTGGAGAGCGTACAATGCAAGGTACGTTTCATCCACAATATTCATGCTTTCGTCATTCTTGAATATCCCGAAAACACCACATTCATCATGTAACTCAGACATTAATAAAACTCCTTAATCATCGCATTTCGATAAAGACTTTCTGATATCTCTATACATCAAGCGAACATAATATCACAGCTTTATTACTCAACCATGATCTCCTCTACCTTTTTCTGTACAGCCTCATTCTTTTTAGCCACGCCTTCCTTCATATTGATCTTTTCCTGTGCAAGCTTTTCTGCAAGTCTTTCATCGGAAAGAGCAAGTATTTGTACAGCAAGTATAGCAGCATTATCCGCACCGTCAATAGCTACAGTTGCTACAGGTATACCCTTAGGCATCTGAACTGTTGCAAGCAGCGCATCAAGTCCGTCAAGTGTGGAGGATTTTATCGGTATACCTATTACAGGTATAGTAGTATGGGCTGCGAGAACGCCTGCAAGATGGGCTGCTTTTCCTGCTGCCGCAATTATTACACCAAATCCGTTTTCTCTTGCTTTTGAAGAAAATTCGGCTGCTGCCTCAGGGGTACGGTGCGCAGACATTATATGTACCTCAAAGGGTACTCCGTATTCTTTCAATGTTTTCAAAGCTCCCGATACAACGGGAAAATCACTGTCGCTGCCCATTATGACAGCTGCTTTTTTCTGTTCTGACATATTTCTCTCCTCTTTCCCATCGGTTCATGGAACTCATCCACTCTCCGAAAAATAATCTTCCGTATACAATTGTACATTATAAACGCAAAAAAAGCAAGGCTATTTTATCATAGACCTTGCTTTTTCATTAACTTATTTAATAAATGCGTTCCTAAGCAGCGTCTGATCTCTTGTTTAACCAAACAGATCAGACGTTACTTTAATCTCACTGTACCCTCGGAGCATTTTGCTGGAGAGCTTCTCTTGCCTTCTCTCTCAGTGCAGCCTGTGCCTGAGCAGGATCCTGCTGTACAGGAGACTGCATATTAGGGATTTGAACACCCTGATTTGCTTTCGGTGTATTATCAAGCTTTCCGTCAACAACAAGCTCTTTGAGTGATGTTGCAAGACCCGCCATAGACTGGATCTCGGAGGGAATAATAATCTTTGTAGCACGGCCGTCGGCAGCCTTCTGAAATGCCTCAAGACTCTTGAGTGCAATGACCTTATCTGTCGGTGCTGCTTCGTTCAACATACGCAAGCTGTCTGCATATGCCTTCTGTACTGCAAGGATAGCCTCAGCTTCACCCTGTGCTTCACGTATTTTTGTTTCTCTGATAGCGTCTGCACGAAGGATAGCTGCTTCCTTATGACCTTCTGCAACAAGGATCTGACTTGTCTTTTCGCCTTCTGCGTCAAGGATTCTTGCGCGGCGTTCACGTTCAGCCTTCATCTGCTTCTCCATGGCTACCTGTATCTCACGGGGCGGGAGAATGTTCTTCAGCTCAACGCGCTTTACCTTTATACCCCAGGGATCTGTTGCTTCATCAAGTATCTCACGGATACGTGCATTGATATTATCACGGGAAGTAAGTGTGTTATCGAGCTCAAGCTCACCGATAATATTACGCAGTGTTGTTGCGCAAAGTGTTTCAATTGCCATGATCGGATGCTCTACGCCGTAGGTATAGAGTCTGGGGTCAGTGATCTGATAGTATACTACTGTATCTATCTTCATCGAAACGTTATCTCTTGTGATAACTGACTGGGGCTCAAAGTCAACTACCTGTTCCTTGAGTGATACTTTTCTTGCAACTCTGTCCATAAACGGAACTTTTACGTGGATACCGTTGCCCCATATTGCATAAAATGTACCGAATCTCTCGATAACATACGCATTAGACTGAGGAACGACATTTATATTCTTGATTATAACAAGAAGGATTATTATACCAATGATAATCAGAGCGATGATTCCACCATCCATAATGAATTACCTCTTTTCAAATTCAAATTTTCAAACTGCGGATACAATAAGCTTTACGCCTTCTATACCCTCAACTCTGACTGAATCTCCAATGCGGGGAATTCTTGAATCCACCGATTTTGCAGACCAGTCTGCTCCAGAAACAGTTACTCTGAATACACCTGTTGCCTCATCAACTATCTTAGTTACAAGACCTGTTTTTCCGATATTCATATCGGCATTTGTGGGTGTATTCCTGATGTTCTTTGTCAGCTTTCTGACCAAAGGACGTGTAAGTGCAAGTGCTATGAAGGTAACAGCAAAAAAGACGATGATCTGGATCCTGTTATCAACGCCGCAAATATCACATATAAGTGACGCTATTCCTCCGAGTGCTGCCCATATCGTTACAAGCTGGACCTGAGTCGCTATTTCGATAACAATGGCAATTACAATTACCGTCAACCAAATTTCCAACATAATATTACACCTCCTGTTTTACGATCTCTGCAAAGCTCAAACTCCACACACAGCAGAACCGTTAACGCCTTCTGTCGGTGTCAGGTCATTCCTTATCTGTATTTCTGATATCCGAAACACAAACGT
The DNA here is from genome assembly GCA_902763365.1 of uncultured Ruminococcus sp. GTDB lineage: Bacteria > Bacillota > Clostridia > Oscillospirales > Acutalibacteraceae > UBA1213. The sequence goes on along the minus strand of CACWRT010000008.1, from coordinate 4,871 downwards.
TTGTTAAATCTTTGTCTAAGTAGATCGTATTATCATTATAATACCACAGCATTTTTCAAAAATCAATAAATTTCGACAACTATCTATCGGAATTTACAATTTGCTAATAATTAGTAAATCATTTTTTAATCATTGCATTTTACTGTCTTTTTTTGCGTCTTGCGGCTGATCTTTGTCTTGACTGCTCCTTGGCATGATCCTGTATACGGTCATATTTGTCAAATGAAATACCGTACTTTTTCTCTGCATCGGTTTTGCCGGATGACTTCTGAGATCTTACTGCCGAGGCATCTTTTTTGTTTTTGGGATGTATCAGACACTTCTTGTCAAATCCGATAAGATCCCTTCTGTTCGCAAGCTCAAGAGCTTCATGTACAAGATCATAGTTTTTCGGATTTTTATATTGTATAAGTGCTCTCTGCATTGCCTTTCTGTGAGGATCATGCTCCACAAAAACCGGCTTCATTGTCCTGGGATCAACTCCCGTATAATACATACAGGTAGATATAGTTGACGGTGTTGGGTAAAAATCCTGTACCTGCTCAGGGCTTAAATGGTTATCCCTCAGATACTCCGCCAACTCTATTGCCTCCTTCAGTGTAGAACCCGGATGAGATGACATAAGATACGGAACAAGATACTGAGGCTTTCCCAGCTTCTTATTTATTGCGGCATACTTTTTGCAGAAGGCTTTATAAACACTGTTTTCGGGTTTTCCGAGAGTTTTTAGCACAGTATCGGAAATATGCTCGGGGGCGACCTTCAGTTGACCACTGATATGGTACTCACACATTTCCCTGAAAAATGTATCATCGGGGTCAGCCATTATATAGTCAAATCTGATTCCGGAACGTATAAATACTTTTTTCACCTTTGGCAGTGCCCTAAGTTTCCTCAGCAGCTCAAGATAATCACTGTGATCAACCTCAAGATTGGGACAGGGCTTCGGGAAAAGGCATTGTCTGTGAGTACAGACTCCGGCTTTAAGCTGTTTCTTGCAGGCAGGCTTGCGGAAGTTTGCTGTCGGTCCGCCCACATCGTGTATATAGCCCTTGAATTCGGGATCGTTTATTATCAGTCTTGCTTCCTCTAAAATAGATTCATGGCTTCTTGACTGAATTATCCTTCCCTGATGAAAAGTAAGCGCACAGAAATTACAGCCGCCGTAGCATCCTCTGTTACTGATAAGACTGAATTTGACTTCTTTTATGGCGTCAATGCCTCCGTCCTTTTCATAACACGGATGATATGTCCTCATATACGGCAGTGCATACACCTTATCCATTTCTTCTGTAGTAAGAGGTTTGGACATGGGATTCTGAACTACAAACATATTATTTCCATAAGGTTCTGCAAGACATTTTCCCGAAAAAGCATCCGTATTACAATATTGTATGTAAAAGCTTCTTGCATAATTCAGCTTATCTTCAAGAATATCTTCATATGACGGCAACGTCACATAGTCATATACATTTTCAAGACTTTTTGTTTTATATACAGTCCCTTTTATAAATGTGATATCCTCTACAGGGATACCGCTGTTAAGTGCGTCGGCTATTTCCACAATAGACTTTTCGCCCATTCCGTAAGAAATAAGATCCGCCTGACTGTCAAGCAGCACGGAACGCTTCATACAGTCGTCCCAATAATCATAATGAGCCATTCTGCGCAGGCTTGCTTCTATTCCTCCTATGATAACCGGCTTGTCCTTATACATTCGTCTGATAAGATTGCCGTAGACTACTGTCGCATGATCAGGGCGCTTCCCCATTACTCCCCCGGGAGTAAAAAAATCCTTTGAACGTCTTTTCTTTGATACGGAATAGTGATTTACCATTGAATCCATATTTCCGGCACAAATAAGAAATCCAAGTCTCGGCTCTCCGAAAACATTTATACTTTCGGGGTTTCTCCAATCGGGTTGGGCAATTATTCCAACCCGATAGCCTTCGGATTCCAGCACACGGCTTATTATTGCAGGACCGAAAGACGGATGATCTACATAGGCATCTCCTATTACAAAGGTGAAATCCACCTGCTCCCATCCTCTTTTTTCCATATCCTCACGGCTTATCGGCAAAAAATCCTTCATTTGTCATCACCGCCGCACAAAGCTTCCTGCCACTGCGTTTCCTTGAATCCTATAAGAACCGTTGAACCGTCTATAAGAAGAGGTCTTTTTACAAGCATTCCGTCTGTTGCAAGAAGCTTCAGCATTTCATCTTCACTCATTTCAGACAGTTTATCTTTAAGCTGCATCTCACGGTAAAGCATTCCGCTTGTATTGAAAAACTTTTTCAACGGAAGTCCGCTTTCTGACTGCCACAGCTTCAATTCCTCATATGTAGGATTTTCGTCCTTTATATGTCTGTCGGTATATTTTATACCATGTTCATCAAGCCATTTCTTTGCCTTTTTACAAGTCGTACATTTCGGATACTCAATAAATTTCATCTTCTTTTCCTCCTGCTAATATTAGTCTACAAAACATATGCCTTTGCCAACGTGACGCCGGACTCTGAACGCGGGTATCACTTCATTTCGTTCCGCCCCATCTGAATCATTCAAGCTAAATTGACCACATTTCAAGCTTTTTTGAGCAGCTCAAATCTTGTTTTTTTCATTATGTAGTCATTGATATTATTTTTCGCCAACTATAAATTTTATACTGAATCTTTTAAGTCAGACAGCTATATACGCTTAACCGTCAGGTGATGGAAAAAAGCAGTCTGTCTGTAGGGGTCAAGCTCGCTTACCCGCATTTCAAGATCTATCATCCTGTCCTGCCAGAAAATATCTTTATGGAGCTTCTGATCCTGCTGCAAGTCCCAGAATGTCCTCATTCCCCTGACTTTTTGTATTTTAAGTATATCACACCATTTTTCTATATCCTCGTCTTCATAATATCTTATAACACCGTACGAGGAAGCCGTACTGTCATTCCCATCAAGCAAAGATTCGGCTTTATCCGGAGCATCAAGCAATACTGCCATCTGCATTACTCTCCCGGCACGGTTATGCTTGACTATGGAAATATATCCTTCATCTTTGAGAAGCCTTGCAAATTCCCTGACTATTTCTTCCCTTTCTATAGCATACTCAAGAACATTGTGACAGATTATAATGTCAAAGCTTTTATCAGGCATGTCCTTCAAAATTTCCAGGGTTCCGCAAAGCTGCCTGTATTTTTTATCTTTCCAGCGCATATTCACACTTTCCTGTGATGGCTCTACAGCTGTAACGTCATTATTTTCTGCAAAATGCTCTGATGTAATACCTGTTCCGCTGCCAAAATCAAGTATTTTTTTGTCTTTTATTCTTCCCATCTGCCGCCATACCATTTTTTTCATCATAGCCTCCCACGGCGGCAATAGAACAGTTTTCATATCATGATCGCTAATATATTCATACATTCTCTCCTCTGCCTGGGAGATAAAGTATTCAAAGCTTTTTCCTTTAATTATTCTGACAGTTTTTTCAAAACCGTCACCCATTGATTCCAGTTCGGCAGCAAGCCTTTCCTGCATCTCACAGACAGTCATTTTTTCTGTATTCAGAACATTGCTCCACTTTCTGAATGTATCCTTGTCCTCGGGTTTTCCGTCTTCCCACAATTCAGGAGATATCTTTTCAAGAAGAACAGCCAGGTCATCCTCCAGGCTTTCATAAAGACACTGCTGTAAAACATAAAAACATATAAGATAATTTCTCAAATAAATCACATCCAAACATTTATATCTCTTGAAATCCTTCAATATTCTGACTTTTGAAAACATCATACAATGCCTGTGCATCCGAATAGGACATTGTGAGATCAAAATTCCTGAATACTGCTTTTATTTCACCGCTGCTGTCACATTCCCTCATATAGTGATAAACTCCATCAAAAGAATATACGAAAATACAGCCGGGATTTTCCTTATGGGTAAAATTATTAATTACAAAGCTTACTGAGTAATTATCGTCAAACAAACCGCTTTGTGCAGGCAGAAGTCCCATTCCTTCGCTCAGCATCATCTCAAGATCAAGTATACCGTCAGAATCAATATATTTTTCTGTCAGCCGTATAACCTCAGGAGATGCCTCAGATAAAGTGCTGCCGTCAGAAAACTCACCGCCCGTTTCTGTTATATCATCAGTGTTATCATCCGCAGCGGAAGCAGTGCCATCGGGAACATTATCTTCAGCGTCAATTTCTTCGTTCTCCAAGCTTATTTCTTCTTCATTTTTATTATTTGACACAGAAGAAGAAAATGTATTATCAGACTCAACTAAAGCCAAACTTTCATCAAGTGATTCATCATATGTATTGTTATCGGGTAATTCCACTCTTTTTTCTTCCTTACCGCAGCCTGTTATACCTATAATAATACACCCAGCAGCAATCGCAGTAACAATTCTCATTAATACTGCTGTTCTCTTTAACATCCCGACTGTTTCCCTCCTATAACCTTTTAACAGTATTATAGCATAATATGTTACTTTTTCCAATAAAAATTACAAACATTTTGAACTGCGGCATATCAAATCATTAATGTAAAATAATTCCGGAAGAATTAAATAACTAACACTTCAATAATTCTGAGTGAGTAACATAAAACATCAGCCGATAAAAAAGTAATAACCGCGACTAATAAAAGTTGCAGCGACGAGCCCAGAGCGGAACGTAGTGAAGCGACCCCGCGTTATGGGACCGGCGGCTCGCCGGGGCCACGGAAATCAATTTTCAAATAATAATGCAGCCTTTTTTGTCATTTTGAGGAGATTCAACTCTCGTGTCATTCCGAACGAAGTGAGGAATCTTTGCGATAAAGTTGCTTTTCTGGAAAAGATCCCTCGCTTATGCTCGGGATGACAGTGGAGAAACTCAG
>CACWRT010000007.1:51093-52894 GCA_902763365.1 uncultured Ruminococcus sp. | reverse complement strand
CACGGTGGACACCCTTGCCCTCAGCTAACACTTCCTACTGCCAAGCGTGTAGCGGACTTTCACCGCCAAGTTACTGCCCATTTCGGGCAAACTAAAAAAATGACTGCCGCAAAACACAGCGGTCTTGCGGCAGTTGTTTCTGTTATTCATCTTCGTCATCGTCATCATCAGAAAGAAGCGCTGAAAGTTCGGAAAGATCTATTTTACTGCTTTCCTTTTGCTCATAATTATCGGGAACTATAAGCTCATTACTGTCTATCTCAGACGAGATATTGTTTATGGTGATATCAAAATTACCCTGATCAGATTCAACGTGAATGATCTGTATTATATTTTCTTCATCAAAATAACAGGTCATCTGTGAGGTATAAGTCTTTGTTTCTGTCTTCCCTGAGGATTCCGATACCTGTTTGCTTTCGGATTTTGAAGAATCTGACTTCTTATCATCGCTCTTCTTGATTTCATCAGTTTCTACAACAGTATAGCTTTCAAACTTATAATCCTTATACTTATATTCAGCCTCACCGCTGTCTTTGAGTGTTATCTCTGTTTTGCGGTCTGTATTTATAAACTCATCCACATCAAACTCATCGGTCATATCGCCCATAGCGTCCTTAATACTTTCTATAGCTCTGCTTGCCTGTCCGCTGCTGTCGGATGATGCTTCGCTTTCAAGCTTGCTGAGCTGTTCGGCTGTCTGAAGAACCTTATAGGTTTTTCTTCGTGTATTCATGGAAAATACGCCGTCTTTATTTTTCAGAATATCAAAGGATATCATACCCATACCGAGATTTATACGAATATCCTTATCAAAATTCTTTGTCAGGATAAGATCCATGCTGCCGCCAAGAGATGACAGATCAAATGAAGATGAGGATTCCGACTTTTTGCTGCTTTCTTCCTTACTGCTTTCCTTCTTGCTGCTCTCTTCTTCATCTTCATCCTTTATCTGTTCAACGGAAAACTCAAGCTGAAGATTTTTGCTTTCAAGCATTTGAATAGCATATTTAGTAAGCGGTCCGAAAGAATCCGGATTATATTTATCTTCGATCATTTTCTGTACATCAGGATCTATATCTATTTCGGGCATCTTTATCTCTTCTGAAACCTCTGCTACAGACTCAACACTTTCATCTGTCTTATCGTTATCATTCTTATCACTGCAAGCCGAAACAGATACGGCAAGTACAGCTGTCAACATTATTGCAATCAGTTTTTTCATTACCAAACAACTCCTTATATATAGTTATATTCAGTACAATACATTTTACCACACGCAATTAAAAAATTCAAGCTTTACATAGCATTATTCATAAAAAAGCTTGTCCCCTCACAAAGGAAAGAAAAATGAGGAGTTAGGAGTTAGGAATTAGGAATTAAACTGTATCCAAGAAATTACGGGTGCGGAATGTATAATATCAGCTCAGAGCTCAGAGCTAATAGCTAAGAGCATGGCATAACATACTTTTATTGTCTTTTACAGTTTGGTTTGCATTATTTTATAAAATAATCTAAGGAAACGCTGATTAATTCTTTAATGGGCGTTTGGGGTGTGGGACGAACCCCGCGTTGCGGCTCCGGCGGCTCGCCGGTAGTGAAAATTATAGTTGGCAAAAATATTATCAATGAAAAAATAACCGTTCAAAAAGCCTGATACGCGGGCTTCGCAGTTCAAAGCGAATAGCTGTTAGCTCAAAGCTTGGCGGCTCAGGTAAATAATGCTTGAACTGGTTTTAAGCGATACATTCTATTTTGATAGTAACGAGCCGCTAAAAAAGCCTGATACGCGGGCTTCGCAGTT
>CACWRT010000007.1:0-51057 GCA_902763365.1 uncultured Ruminococcus sp. | reverse complement strand
CAAAGCTTAGCGGCTCAGGTAAATAATGCTTGAACTGGTTTTAAGCGATACATTCTATTTTGATAGTAACGAGCCGCTAAAAAAGCCTGATACGCGGGCAGTACAGCCTGAGCGGCGAGTTCAGAGCGGATGCGAAGCGGAGCGATACCCGCGTTTAGGGACCGGCGGCTCGCCGGCGCGTTTGGGGTCCGGCGGCTCGCCGGCGCGTTTGGGGTCCGGCGGCTCGCCGGCGCGTTTGGGGTCCGGCGGCTCGCCGGCGCCGGCGCCGGGGAAAATATAAAATGTGTTATGGTTGATTTTTACACTTTTATGTGTTAAAATATTTATTATTGATTCAGAAGAACATAATACACTGTAACAAACATTATAAACAGATGATGCGACAAGAAAGCCGCTTGGTTTTGCAGTGTACATGAGAGCAGGTGATAAAATGAACAGAAAGATAAAATTTGAAAGCATGGAAAAATTGTTCAAAGCAATTCTCACATTACAGACTGTAGAAGAATGTTACAGGTTTTTCGACGATCTTTGTACCGTGCCCGAACTTAAAGCTATGGCGCAAAGATATGAAGTTGCCAAAATGCTTAACGACGGCGATATATATACGGATATCGTTAAACAGACAGGTGCAAGTACTGCTACTATCAGCAGGGTAAACCGTTCCCTCAATTACGGAAGCGAAGGCTATGCAATTACTTTTGAGAGAACAAAGGACGACGAATAAGGAGTACATAATGAGCTATTCATATTTTGCGGATTATTACGATCTTCTTATGGAAGATGTTGATTACGGCACAAAGGCGGATTATTTTCTTGAATTGCTCAAAAGACACGGTCATGAGGCAGGCGTAACTCTCGATCTTGCCTGCGGAACGGGTTCTTTCATTATTGAACTAAAAAAACGTAATATAGATGTATTCGGCGCAGATATGTCCGAGGATATGCTGGCGCAGGCACAGATGAAATTACAGGAATCCGGACTGCACGTGATGCTCATACACAGTTCTATGCAGGAGCTTGAACTTCCCGAAAAAATAGATACCTGCGTCTGTACACTCGACAGTATCAACCATATTGTTTCAAAAAAAGAACTTGTCAGGGCATTTTCAAACATTTCAAAGTATCTTACCGACAACGGTCTTTTTGTTTTTGATGTAAATACCGTTTTCAAACACCGTGAGATACTTGGGGATAACTGCTTCATACTTGAAACCGACAGCGTATTCTGTGCATGGCAGAATGACTACTCCCCCGATACTAACGAAGTTCTTATAACCCTTGATTTTTTTGAACCTGACGAAGATGTATATGTACGCTCCTCCGAACAATTCTCCGAAAGAGCATATACTCACAAAGAAATGGAAGATATGCTTACTTCCTCAGGTCTTGAGGTAATAGCAATTTATGATGATATGTCCTTTGAAAAGCCAAAAGAAAATTCTCAAAGAGAAATATATGTTGTAAGGAAGGTAAGTTTATAATGAGTGAAGATAAGATCATCAGATGTATAACATCCGACGGCGCTGTAGTGATATCTGCCGCATTGACATCAGATATAGTGTTCAAAGCGTCACGCATACACAAAACATCGCCTGCTGCGACTGCTGCGCTGGGCAGGCTTCTGACAGCCTGTTCCATAATGGGCGCACAGCTGAAGCAAAAGGATGCTTCTATAACGCTGAGAGTAAACGGTGACAACAGCGAGCTCGGAGCTGTTATTGCCGTAAGCGACAGCAGTGGCAATGTCAGAGGATATGTACAGAACCCTGCGTGTCATACGGAATACTATGAAAACGGAAAGATCAATGTGGGCAAAGCTGTAGGCAGAACAGGCGTTCTGAACGTAATGCGTGATTACGGAACCGGTGAGCCCTATATCGGTATGGTACCCCTCGTATCAGGCGAGATAGCTGAAGATATCACAAGCTATTTTGCTTCAAGCGAACAGATACCTACTGTTTGCGCATTAGGTGTGCTGCTTGAAAAAGAAAGTCACGAGGTACTGTTATCAGGCGGTTTTCTCCTTCAGCTTCTCCCCGGAGCCGACAACAGCACTATTGAAAAAATCGAAAAAAACATTGAAGAATTAGAACCCGTTACCACAATGCTGGCAAAAGGGCTCAGTATAAAAGAAATCTGCGATCTTGCATTGGATGGCTTTGAAGTAGAAGTGCTGGATGAAATGCCCATAGACTATAAATGTGCGTGCAGCAGAGAAAAAGTCGAACGTGCATTCATGACCATGAGCGACGAAGATATCAGAGCAAGCGCAGAGGATCTGGGATTTGCACAGGCAAGCTGCCATTTCTGCAACAAGGTTTACCGCCTTACAAAAGACGACCTCGAAGACCTAATAAAAAGAAAACATGAATAAGCTCTCAAAGCACGAAGCAATAAGCTCAAAGCATGAAAACTGCAAGTTCTCACGCTTTGAGCTGAATTTATTCTATATCCTGCAAAGTAACAGCTAAACCGAAAATACTCTTTCAGCATTCTTGTGCATGATTTTTTCATAGCTTTCCGATGGAATAAGATGAGGCAGCTTATGGAAATAATCCTGATATATAGACGGCTGACCTGTTTTATTGTGAAGATAGGTATCAGGTCCGTCAATAGGCATATCACTGCCAAACATTATTTTCTCATCACCGTTTTTATTAATAAACCGTATAGTGTTTTCCATAGGTACCCATGTAGTATCACCGAAAAGATTAGGAAGCCGACCTATCAGTTCCTCGGCTTCTTTATTGTCTGTGCCAAGCCCCATATGTACCATGACAAAATTTATATCGGGATGACGCTTCGCCATTTCATAGACACGTACACAGGACGCTTCATCACATCCCCCTGTATGACTTACAACAGGCAGTGAATAATATTTTGCAAGCTCCATATAAGGCTCCATTTTTTTGTCGTCAAAGGGCAGCGCATTATGGAATGGATGAAACTTCAGTGCTTTTACATATTTACGGTTCTCGCTTATGAGCTTGTATACATTTTCATCGGCAGTTTCACTGCATGGCTTCATCCACAATGCAGCACTGATCCTGCCTTCATTTTCCTTTGCAAATTCTATCGTTTCTTTAAGACATTTTATCTGGGATGTCTGCAAAAAGAACGGCAGCGGTCTCTGCTTGTGATCATACTCTGCCGCACGGATGTCAGACACTATCGCATGATCTATGCCATATTTTTCCATGGCATAAAGAACTTCCTCTTTCTTCATGTTAAAATTAAATATCTTTCCTATATGCACATGCGTATCTATAATCATTCTATAAAACACCCTTTTTTTATTTGGAATTTGGAAAGTGGAAAGTGGAAAGCGGAATTATTTTAGTCAGTATCCGGATAACCCCCTCAATCACTCGCATTGAACTTTCTCCTTTCAGAAAATGCCGCATCGGATTTTCACAAAGCCGCAATAGTTCTGAAAATGTAAATATCAGCACAGCTGACAGAGAGATCTGACGAAGTTTCAGCGACGATAAAAGCATCCCTTAACGAAAAGAACCATGAGCCGCCAGGCTTTGAGCTTATTGCTTTGAGCTAACAATTATTGACATAGTCAATAATTGTTTCCGTTACCCTGTCACGGCAGATATCGTTGAGAAGTTCGTGACGGCAGTTCTTGTAAAGTATGAATTTGACGTCCGCGCCGTTTTTCGCAAGACGGTCACGGACCTTTTTTACGCCCATTCCGTAATCGCCCACAGGATCGTCAGCTCCTGACAAAAGCAGTATCGGCTTTTTTCGTACACAGGATGAGAACCATCTGCCTTTGTTGCACTCTCGGCTGAGAGTCAGAAGATCCTCAAGGGCAGATACTGTAAATCCGTAATTGCACAGTTCGTCATTCGCATACGCTTTTCTCACTTCTTCAATATTACTAAGCCAGTTATTCGGATCGTCATAGCCGAACCTTTTGTTATATGTTCCGAAAACAAGTGTATTTATCTTTTCAGAAATAAATTTATCTCCGTTTCTTTTTTTGATTTTTCTGAGAAGGGATATTGCTGTTCTCGTTCCCGGAGTGGGACCGCCTGTACCCATTAATATCAGCTTATCCTGCATATCATATTTTTCTGCGGTAAGACGCGCAACAAATGACCCCATGCTGTGACCAAAAAGATAATACGGAAGCTCCTCTCCGTATTCTTTTTTCATTGCATTTGCAAATACGGCAACATCATCTACAAGATATTTCCAACCGTTTTTTGATGCAATAAAACCAAGCTCGCTTTTGTCTCCTGCTGTGTGACCGTGACCAAGATGATCATAACCGAAAACTATAAAACCTGACTGTGCAAGCTTTCTCATGAATCCCTCATATCTCCCCGTATATTCTTTCATTCCATGCACTATCTGAAATAATCCCTTTATCTCGCCTTCGGGAACCATTACAAATCCTGCTAAATGATGGATCATATCTGTAGACAATACCTTTTTTTCTATGTATTTTATTTGCATTTTCATTCCTCCGCATTGGTTATCACTGATTTTACTGCCTTTTTCCAGCCGGCAAGGCATTTTCTCCTTTCTTCACTGTTCATGGAAGGTGTAAACCTTTTCCCGCTCCGGCATAGTTTCAGCAATTCGTCCCTGTCTTTAAAAAATCCTACTCCGAGTCCTGCAAGAAAGGCTGCTCCCATAGCTGTAGCCTCTCCTGATACAGGTCTTACTATATTGATATCCGAAATATCCGATTGAAACTGCATAAGCAGATCGTTTGCCGAGGCTCCTCCGTCAACCTTCATCTCTGTAATATCCATTCTGTTGTCGCCCACCATCGCATCCACAAGATCATTTGTCTGATAAGCAATAGACTCCAGCGCTGCGCGGATAATATGCTCTGTCTTTGTTCCTCTTGTGATACCAAGTATTGCGCCCTTTGCATCCATTCTCCAATATGGTGCGCCCAGTCCTGTAAAAGCAGGAACCATATACACTCCGCCGCTGTCTGAGGTCTTTCGCGCAAAATACTCGCTGTCCTTTACATCTCTCAAAAGTCCTGTACCGTCTCTCAGCCATTGAAGAACTGCGCCGCCTATAAATACACTGCCCTCAAGCGCAAATTCCGGAAAATGATCCCTCTCCGAAGCTGCTGCCGTAGTAATCAGACCGTTGCTGCCCGAAACAAGCTCACCGCCCGTATGCGCAAGAAGAAAGCATCCTGTTCCATATGTAGTCTTTGCCTCTCCCGAGCTGAAACAGCCCTGCCCAAAAAGCGCAGCCTGCTGATCCCCTGCCATGCCGGAAATGGGTATTTCGCAGCCCATAATACTTATTGTGCCGTAAATTTCACTGCTGCTGCGTATCTCAGGCAGCATGGATTCAGGTATATCAAAATACTCAAGCAGACGCTTATCCCAACAGTTATTTCTCAGATCATACAGCATTGTTCTTGACGCATTTGTGCGGTCAGTGATGTGTACACGTCCGTCCGTCAGCTTCCACAACAGCCACGTATCTATTGTGCCGAAAATAAGATCTCCCTTTTCTGCAAGTTTTCGTGCGCCGTCAACATTGTCCAGTATCCATTTTATTTTTGAGGCGCTGAAATAAGCATCCGCTCTTAGTCCGGTTTTTTCACGTATATACTCTTCCATGCCGTCGCTGACTATTTTCTCACATATATCCGAAGTACGTCTGCACTGCCACACTATTGCATTATACACGGGTCTTCCTGTGGTTTTGTCCCATACAACAGTAGTTTCACGCTGATTTGTAATTCCCACTGCTGCGATCTCATTGGGTGATACCCCGCTCTTAGCTATACATTCCGTCATTACAGCATACTGATCGGCATATATCTCCATCGGGTCATGCTCTACCCATCCCGGCTCAGGATATATCTGCGCAAATTCATGCTGAGCGACAGATACTACTTGCGCCTGCTTATCAAAAAGTATAGCCCTTACACTGGTAGTCCCCTCATCAAGGGCAAGTACATATTTTTTCATTTCCAATACATCTCCGGTTTTAATTTATAGTTATTAGTAAACATAGAGCAGAAACGGCGAAAAAATGCATAACAGGCGAAAAAACCTCAGCCGATAAATAATTCCTAATTCTTAGCTCCTAATTCCTAATTAAAAAAGTCTGTTTGGTGCTATGTAAATTATATAATAAAAACGTTCATGAGAACACCGTGATTTTATACAAAATAGATACATTTTTTTACTGCAAAATAACAATATCCCGAACAAAGCTTAACCTTGTCCGGGATAAAAAAGTTTATAATATTAAATAATCATATGTCTTTATCTTTTTTCAATTTCCTCGAAAGAAAAGAAACGATCTTCATTACGGTCCATAATGTTACAGGCATAATAATTGATTTTGCATCAAACATAAAAGGGCTGTGTAAAATGAACGTGAAATAAAGAAAATCAAGTAGAATATAAATGCCTATCACTATGGGCAGACCCACAAGTAATTCCAAAAAAATATCTCATAATTCATTTCAATCATTATTCACTATTCATTATTCACTAATAACGCTTATTTAAACACTGAAAAGCATTGTGCCGTATGAAGGATAGGGCCAAGCCTTCGCGGACATATTTGCTTCCATCTCATCTGCAACCGCACGAAGCTCCTGCATGGCAGAAAGAACGGAATCCTTGAAATACATAGCATTTTCAGCAACATCTGTGACCTCTTTTGCGCCTACTACTGCCTTATCGAGAACATCGATCTTCTTTACGAAGCAGTTGAGAAGATTTGTCAGCTTCTTCATAAGCTCAGTCTGAGCAGCAGGTACAAGCTCGGGATCAACGGATTTTACAAGGCTTGCTGTCTGCGCAAGCTCTTTGATGTAGGATGTTACAGCGGGAACGATATCTTTTTTAGCCATATCAAGTGCTGTAAGCGCTTCTATATTGATGATCTTTGAATACTTCTCCAACAGCACATCACATCTTGAGCGAAGCTCAACTTCAGTAAGAACATTGTGTTTTGTGAAAAGACGTATATTCTTTTCTGTCGTATAAAGCGGAAGTGCCTCGGGAAGTGTGCGAAGGTTAAGCAGACCTCTTCTCTCTGCTTCCTTTACCCATTCATCGGAATAGTTGTTGCCGTTGAAGATAATGCGTCTGTGCTGCTTTACAGTCTTTTTGATAAGCTTCTCAGCTGCTGCATTAACATCCTCTGCTTTTTCAAGCTGATCTGCAAAATCCTCAAGAACGTCTGCTACCATTGTGTTTATCATGAAGTTTGCACAAGCAATGTTTTCGGCAGAACCCAACATTCTGAATTCAAACTTATTTCCTGTAAATGCAAAGGGTGATGTACGGTTTCTGTCGGATGTATCCTTTGTAAAGTTAGGAAGGACCTCAGCAGTTGTTTCCATTATTGGTTTGCTTTCACCGGTGTAATCCTCACCGCTGAGTACGGAATGAAGTACTTCCGTAAGGTCATCGCCAAGGTACATTGAGATGATTGCTGGAGGCGCTTCGTTTGCGCCAAGTCTGTGATCGTTTCCTGCGCTTGCTACGGATATTCTGAGAAGATCCTGGTTCTCATCAACTGCTCTGATAACTGCTGCAAGGAATGTGAGGAACTGGATATTCTGTCTTGGCTTCTTAGACGGGTCAAGAAGGTTCTTTCCTGTGTTTGTGGACATGGACCAGTTGTTATGCTTGCCCGAGCCGTTTACGCCTGCAAAGGGCTTTTCATGAAGCAGGCAGACAAGTCCGTGCTTTTCTGCGACCTTCTTCATGATCTCCATTGTAAGCTGGTTATGGTCTGTCGCAATATTTGTTGTATCAAATATCGGCGCAAGCTCGTGCTGTGCGGGAGCGACCTCGTTGTGCTTTGTTTTTGCAAGAATTCCGTATTTCCACAGCTCCTGATCAAGATCTTTCATAAATGCAGATACTCTGGGCTTTATTGAACCAAAATAGTGATCATCAAGCTCCTGACCTTTAGGAGGTCTTGCGCCGAAAAGTGTTCTTCCGCAGTATATAAGGTCTTTTCTTTTTTCATAAACCTTTCTGTCAACAAGGAAGTACTCCTGCTCGGGTCCTACTGTAGTTGAGACATGAGTCGTTTGTGTATCGCCGAATGCGCGAAGTATTCTCAGCGCCTGAGTATTGATACATTCCATAGAACGCAGAAGCGGAGTCTTTTTATCAAGTGCTTCGCCTGTATATGAGCAGAAAGCAGTGGGAATACAAAGTGAACCGTCTTTAATAAATGCGTATGAAGTCGGATCCCAGGCTGTATAGCCTCTTGCTTCAAATGTTGCACGGATACCGCCTGAAGGGAAGCTTGATGCGTCAGGCTCACCCTTTATAAGCTCTTTGCCAGAGAACTCCATTATTACTCCGCCGCCTGCCGTAGGGGAAATAAAGCTGTCGTGCTTTTCGGCAGTTATACCCGTCATAGGCTGGAACCAGTGGGTATAATGAGTTGCACCGTTTTCTATTGCCCATTCCTTCATTGCATGAGCTACTATATTTGCAATATTGATATCAAGAGGCTTGCCGTCCTCTATGGTCTTTTTAAGCTCCTTATAAGTACCTTTTGGAAGATACTTCTTCATAGATTCGTCATTGAATACTGCTGTTCCGAACATTTCAGGTACATTAACCATAAAAACTCTCCATTCCGAAAAATAAATAATCAGTTATACACAAAAGACGCCGTAGATCCTTTCTTTGATCTACAGCGCCTTTGCTGTTTACATCTGAATTATAAACCCTTTTATTTTGTTTGTCAATGATATATAAGGTGTGTTTTTGTTATTAAGACGGGATACGGAGCTATTTTTGTATACTGATACAAAATACTCCCCCCATGTAGCGAACAACTATGAAAAGTATTGATTGCTGCCCCGTAACTTACCTCCGATCACTGACCCCTACTAATAATTCTATGCTGAAATCCTGTATTGTTTCCATCTGTTATTTATCAAGATGAACATCCAGTTGATTGAACGGTATCTCTATTCCTGCCTTGTCAAGCGCCTGTTTTACGCCTTCACGGACTTCATAAATAACAGGCCAGTATTCGCCTGAATCACACCATACATAAAGTATCATATTTACGCTGCTTTCACCAAATCCGTCTACAATGATCTTATTGGGCTTATCCTGCATGACCTTTTCCACTGTGGCAACATAGTCCATTATTACTTTACGCGCCTTCGGAATATCCTGCTCATAGGATATAGGTATCGGTATCTCAAGACGTCTGTCACCCAGGTTGAAATGATTTATTACATTATTGGAAGCTATCCTTGAATTCGGAATAAGCACTTCCTTATGATCATATGTCCTGAGAGTAGTGTACATCATGTCTATTTTCATAACTTCGCCGATTATACCTTCGGTTTCAATGAAATCTCCGGTTTTGAATTTTCTGTTCAGGATTATCAGCGTCCCGCTTGCAACGTTTGCAAGACTGTCCTTCAGTGCAAGTCCTATCGTTACGACTGCTGCGCCAAGTGTCGCTATAAGAGTCGATACATCAAATCTGAGTGCCGCAAGAATACAAACACTCAGACAGATCCATAAAAGTGTCTTTGTAACTGAGGTTATAAAACTTATGATCGTATGATCTGCTTTGCTTCTTTTCAAGGCTCTTGTTATTATATGCACTAAAAGACGTATAAGCCAGAACCCGCCTATAAACAATATTATCGCAGCAATAAGATTCGGAAGATAACCTATAAACCAATCTCCAAGACCGTTCAGCCATACCTGAAGCTTGTCTAAATTTTCCTGAACATCTCCTTCAAGCAGATTACTGTCAAGTATATTACTGTCAAGCAATGTATAGAACATATTTTTCCCCCTTCGGACACCATCCTGTTTTTTACTGTCTTTACTTTAAACGTTATTATAGAAAAAATATAGCCAATAAAAATTATTTTCCGTATTTCCATCCTTAGCAGAAGCGGTGGATCATTATTACAAGAGCAGCGCTGACAAATGGATTCTTCATGACTGCGCTCATCAGAGTGTCAACGAAACTTTATCAAATCCTATGCCTTGGTAATAGCCGATATTTTTTTTCGCGCATATAATAAATATCTCTCTGCCGTCAAGTCTGCGTACAATTTCACAGATACATCCTTTTGCAAGACCTTTTCGCCTGTAAGAGGGAGCTGTACATACAGAGCCTATAACAGCTGCTGTTTCACTAAGCGCCGCCGTCATAGCAAAGGAAACCGTCTTACCGTCTGTATCCGCCCGGCAGCACAGCGCTGTGCCATGTCTGAGACGGTGAGAAAGCTCAACGACAATGTCTTCATACCTCGGTACGATAAAGCTTTCATCCTCACATTCCTTCATAAGGCGGTATATTTCTTTTATATCGGGATATGAAAGGGTTATATCCGTTTCAGTGGGTTTGTCGGAGAAAAGCTTTATTCTGTCGGTCAGCTTCATAACCGTACCCTCTGTATCCTCGTAGAAAAGTGTGATATTCCCATGCACACTTCCATATCCCGACATCTTTATATAGTTTTCTATTTCTGTCCTGTCAGCTGAGGGCAAGGCAAAAACCGTAAAATCAGCTCCGTACTTTGACAGAACTGCCGATAATCCGCTTTCCGCTTCCTGAACGGCAAACTGCGCAAGACCTTCATAACCGCTGTAGCTTTCATACAGGCAGGCTATACGGCAAGCCCACGGGTCAGGCATATTTGAAAGAATCCGAAAAGCTTTCAGATTATCATTGTCAACAGGTCGTATCACTGCATATCCTTTCGGCAAGAATTTTAACAAGATCATATACTGCCTGTGCGTCATCTGTGCTTATAAGGCTTGCATTCGCATGAAGATAACGGCACGGTACAGACACGGCTATTGTCCTGACGCCGCCTCTGCTTTTATGTATTGCGCCTGCGTCATTTCCGCCGGCTATCATTGTTTTTGTCTGGGCAGGGATATTGTTTTCATCTGCGGTTTTCATGGCAAGCTCGTAATATCCCTTATCATAGATCGTTGCGCGGTCCATAAACGAAACTACCGCACCTTTGCCTACACAGCAGACTTTTTTCTCGTTTTCGTTTCCGGGAACGTCTGCCGCTGTCGTAGCCTCTATAACTATTGCGCTGTCGGGAGCAACCGTATAAGCCGCAGCTGCCGATCCCCTCAGCCCTACCTCTTCCTGAACACAGAAAACAAATGTCATATCATATACAGGTTCGGATCTCATAAGCTCTATAAGCACAAGACATCCGAAACGGTCGTCTATTGCCTTGCTTATTATCCTGCCGTCCCTATTTTCATAAATACTGTCAAACACAATACTGTCGCCATAACGGACATATTTCATTGCTTCTTCCTTAGTTGAAGCGCCTATGTCTATGGTCAGATTTTCAGGCGATGGATTTTTACCTTTCTCGTCTGCTTTAAGTACATGAACAGGCTTGCAGCATACTACTCCCGGGAGCTTGTTTTTACCGACAAATACCTGTTTTGCAAAAACCGCGCTGTCATTTATACCGCCCACGCAGGCAAATTTCAGATCACCATTGCTCAGTATATCCGTAACGATAAAACCCACCTCGTCCATGTGTGCGGACAGCATAAGCTTCTTTTCGGGACGTGTTTTTCCTTTTTTGAACGCAATAATGTTTCCGCAGTTATCGACTTTTATATCATCAGCAAGATCCTTTATCTCTTCAAGTATAATATCCCTGACTTCTCCCTCATCACCCGATATGCCTGCTGCTGTGCAAAGCTTTTCAAGAAGTTTATAGTCTATCATCTCTCTGCACCTCCGTCAAGAATATATTCCGCAATAATTGCCGCAGTGTCCTCTATATCTTTTATGCAGACTGTTTCCGTCTGTGTGTGCATATTTTTTACCGGAACAGATATAACTGCGCAGGGGATACCGCCTTTTGTTACCGCAATACCATCGGCATTTGTTCCTGTCCCTCCGCCGTCAACCTCATGATCGTATGTATATCCCAGTTTTTCTGCTGTTTTCATAAGATCATCAGTCAGCTTTCTTGAAAGAACAGGAGCTATACTGAATATCGGTCCTTTTCCTATCTCTCCGCTCTGAGAAGCAGGAACACCGTCCTGCTTTGCAAATCCTACATCAACAACGATTGCTTCATCAGGCGCAAGCAGGAATGCGTCAGATTTTGCGCCGCTTTCATTCGTTTCCTCCTGAGAAGAAAATACAAGCGACACCTTTATATCGTGCAATTTGTCAGACATCATCTCTGCTGCTTTTATAATGACCGTACAGCCTGCTCTGTTATCGAGAGCGGACACTGACGCGCAGCCGCCTAAAAGCTTTCTGTAACTGCTTCTGACAACTGCTCTGTCGCCAAGAGTGATATTGCTTTTTACCTTATCTTCCGACAGTCCCGTATCTATCCATATATCGTCACGGGTCATTCCCTTTTCCTTATCAACAAGGTGAGGCGGAAGTGAGGCTATGACTCCGGTAATGTTTTCCTTACCCTGAATGGTTACAACAGTTCCCGGCAATGCCCTGAGGTCCATTCCGCCCACAGGTTCTGCTTTTACAAAGCCGCCCTCCCCCATATATGTCACAACAAGACCGATCCTGTCTATGTGTGCATCAAGCATTATATGGCGTTTTGCATTATCATCACCTATAGTCACAACAACTGTTCCCGTTGGCAGAAGGCGAATATCATCCGAGATATCCTTAGTCAGTTCCCTTAAAATTTCAAGCATTTCCTCTTCTCTGCCCGAAACACCCTGTTCGGTACAAAGCTTTTGCAGTATCTTTTCTGTTTCCATTTTTTTCACACTTTCTCAGGAGGGCAAATACACCCGATCATAGTTCGTTTACAATCTTTTTGAAGTGAAGTCCCTTTTCGGCAAAATTCTTATACATATCAAAGCTTGCGCTGGCAGGAGACATTGAAACTATATCGCCGTCTTCTGCATTTTCCCTTGCCGCAGCTACAGCTTCTTCCATATTGTTTACACGTATTATCACAGGATTACCCTCTTTATACGAAGGAGCTGCCTTTGTTGCAGCTTCTATTTTATCTGCTGTTGCACCGAAAAGTATAAGTGTTTTTACCTTTTCGGGCACTACCCTGCCCATTTCATCATATGGTATCTTTTTATCATAGCCGCCTGAGATAAGTATTATCTTCTGATCGAAAAGTGAAAGCATTCCCTTGACGGTTCTTGTCGGGCTTGTACCGATAGCATCGTTATAGTATCTTACTCCGTCAAGCACACGTACAAGCTCGGCACGATGCTCTACTCCTCCGAAGTTTTCGGCAACACTTTTTATCGTGTCAGCGTCAGCCATACCCCACACTGCGCTTATTGCCGCAAGGTAGTTTTCTATATTATGAAGTCCGGGAATTTTTATATCCTCAGCCTTCATTATTTCTGTAACTTTGCCGTACTCATTCATACAGATCATACCGTTATCGGACAGATATGCGCCGTTTGCAACAGGCTGTTTTCTTGAGAAAAGATACATTCTTCCCCGTATATCATCCTTAAAAGAATAAGATATATCATTATCAAGATTCAGCACTGCCCTGCCGAAAGCGTTCTGGTGAAGTACGATATTTTTCTTTGAATCAATATATTCCTGCATATCCTTATGTATATCCAGGTGATTCGGCGCAAGGTTAGTCACTACCGCAATATCGGGGCTCTTACGCATTGAGATAAGCTGAAAGCTGGATAACTCGACAACTGCAACATCCTCGGATGAGATAGCTTCTATATCGGGAAGAAGCGGTCTGCCGATGTTTCCGCCTAAATGAACTGTATATCCCTGTGCCTTTAGTATCTCGGAAATGATCGTTGTTGTGGTAGTCTTTCCGTCGCTTCCCGTAACTGCAATTATCTTACAGGGACAAAGATCAAAAAATACTTCCATTTCACTTGTGACAACTATACCCTTATTTCTTGCAGCGCAAAGCTCCTCCATATAGTATTTCATTCCGGGGGTACGGAAAATTATATCCGCATCAAGATCTCTGAGATAATCCTCTCCCAGCCTTAATGATGCTCCGTACTCCTGTGCAAGGTCGGCATTTTCTCCCAGTGCTTCCTTTTCACGCTTATCACAGGCAATTACTTTTGCACCGTATTTTCCGAAAAGCTTTATTAAAGGCAGATTGCTGCCCCCTATACCGCACAGCGCAATGGTCTTTCCGTTAATACTTTCAAAAAATGACATTATCTTATTATCCATAATTATCCTCTCTTTATCAGTTTATCTTGAAGTGTACCCTATTCTCCGGACAGCTTTTAAAAGTTATCCCCTTGGCTTCTCCTATGGGAAATACCGTCAAACTAAGCTTTTACGTCTTATACCTTGACCGCTTTTTTCACAGCTTTGACTTTCCGCTTCATTATTCATTCCCATATACGGACTTCGCATTTACATTCCTTTCGGAAGAATTTATGAAGCCTTTTAACTTTATCTAAAAGCTTCATAGCCTGTCTGAAATTTCCTTCTTCACGGTTGAGCATCCAGTTTTTCCGCACAGGTGAATATGTACAGCCGTTTTTATAACCTATGTGCATCTTACGCACAAGATCCATTATTTTTGTATTAGACACACAGAACACTGTTCCGAAATTTGGATAGCTCATATCCTGAGTCTTTTTGCACAGAGCGAGTCTGTCATCTATACCCTTCTGCGCCTGTTCCTTCGTCATTTCAGGAAATCTGAACTGCGCTCCAAGTATGATACAGTCGTCATAGGTCTGAAAAACAGATGTACGGAAAGCATATCCACATTCTTCTTTTGTAAGCGTCTTTTTTTCTCCGTTTTTAAGAATGTCTACGGATATAACAAAATCGGAAATATATTTCCCGGTCTTTCGTCCTGTTCCTGCATTCATGTACAATGCTCCGCCTATGAGTCCGGGTACTGAAAAAAGGAACTCCATTCCTCCGTATCCCGCTTCATTTACCGATCTTATCGCTTTCTGAAGTCTTACCGACGCACCTATATAGAAGTGTCCGTCTCCCTTGTTTTCAAACGTCTTATTGAATTCACGAAGGCACAAAACCTCATCAAATTCTTTCTCATCATTTATAATAAGATTAGAACCGCCGCCGATAACATATTTTAATATATCACGGTTTTTTCCTGCAAGCTCTTCCAGCTCCTCCGTATTTTCGGGGAAATACATTTTCCTTGCAGTACCACCCATGCGGAATGTAGTGTATTTTTTCAAAGCTTCATTTTCAAGTACCTTCATTCATCCACCGGCTTTCATTATGTATATTTTATATGCCGCCCTGCAAGTGCAAAGCGGCATCGTAGTTTAATCTCTTCTGAACAGATCCCTTGTGTAAACCTTTTCAATTACATCGTCAAGGCATGGATCATATCTGTTTGCAATAATGGCACCCGAAAGCTCCTTGAACTTACCAAGGTCATTGACTACCTTACTTCCGAAGAATGTAGAACCGTCCTCAAGCGTAGGTTCGTATACTATAACCTGTGCGCCCTTTGCTTTTATCCTTTTCATAACACCCTGTATGGATGACTGACGGAAGTTATCGGAATGGGATTTCATTGTCAACCTGTATACTCCGACAACACAGCTCTTTTCTTCATCAGGGTCAAAATCACCGCGGTTGAAATAAGAGTAGTAACCTGCCATCTGCAAAACTCTGTCGGCAATAAAATCTTTTCTTGTCCGGTTGCTTTCTACTATAGCTTCAATAAGATTCTGAGGTACATCACTGTAATTTGCAAGCAGCTGCTTTGTATCCTTTGGCAGACAATATCCGCCGTAGCCGAAGCTGGGGTTATTGTAATGATCGCCTATTCTCGAATCAAGGCATACACCCTCGATTATCTTCTGAGTGTCCAGCCCTTTCATCTCGGCATAGGTATCAAGCTCGTTGAAATAGCTTACACGCAGCGCAAGATAAGTGTTTGCAAAAAGCTTCACTGCCTCAGCTTCCGTAAAGCCCATGAAAAGGGTATCTATATCTTCCTTTATTGCGCCTTCCTGCAAAAGTGAAGCAAACTTATGAGCAGCGTCTACAAGTCTTTCATCATCCATATCCGTACCTACTATTATACGGCTGGGATAAAGATTATCATAAAGCGCTTTTGACTCTCTGAGAAATTCGGGACTGAATATTATATTCTTGGTGCCCTTTTTCTTTCTTATCGAATCTGTATATCCAACAGGGATCGTGGATTTTATTACCATAACAGCATCCGGATTAGTTTCCATAACAAGATCTATGACGCTTTCTACTGCCGAGGTGTCAAAATGCTGTGTTTTTGAATCATAATTCGTTGGCGCAGCTATTACAACAAAATCAGCTTTACTGTACGCTTCTTTTCCGTCAAGAGTAGCCGTCAGATCAAGCTTCTTTTCGGTTAGATACTTTTCTACATAATCATCCTGGATAGGAGAAATCCTGTTATTTATCATTTCCACCTTTTCGGGCACAATATCTACCGCATAAACTTTATGATGCTGAGAAAGTAATGTTGCTATTGACAGACCAACATAACCCGTACCCGCTACAGCTATTACCATATCTTCCACTTACTTATCCCCCTGATGCGTAGTAAACTCTATACTACATAAATACCTGTATTTTCCAACATTCTTTAGTATACATTAACTGTTTAGTTTTGTCAAGAAAATAGAAGCTTTTACATTTGTATTTCAAAATATCGTTAATAACTATCAAATTATCATTCCAAATGCGAAGAATTTCCGTATTATTTTATCCTCTGTCATTCTACAGGGAATACGCCGGACACGCAAAGACGTTCTGTATCGGGATCTATAGATATTACGGGTATTTTCAATTCGGAATTACGGTTTTTTTCATATACTATATAATCAAAAAGGGTACAATGGAAATCATTCTGATCTACAGCATTGCTGTCGGAAATCATGTTTATATCTTCACTGTGATAATCCATTTCCATCACAGCCTTCGTAAGAATCATGCCGCTGTTGCTGCCGCAAGCCATAATATTCATCGTTTTCATGACTTCCTTGTTATCGCTGAAATAGTCCAAAGACGCTCCCGTATCATTTAAAGAATACCTGTTCAAGATCACAAAAAGACACTGACTGAAAAGACACTTTTTTCCTGTTGATATTTCTACATTATCTATTGCGGAAGATACGCTGTTTCCGTACCCCTTTATTATCTTTATACTGTTATATTTTTCGTTGTCATCCGTATCAAGCGTCAGAAGTGTAAGAGAAGTTCTGCCGTCAGTTTTGTCCACTCCTATTCCCTGTATTATTATTCTCTGATCCAAAGGCGTGCTGCTGCATCCTGTGAAAAGCATTACCATTACTGTCATAGCAAGAAATAAGGACACTGTCCTTATTAATACTCTTTTTTCTTTCAGAAGTATAGACATGATCCTGACCAACGGCAGGATAACGATTACGGATACGGAGGCTAAAAGCATTATTTTACCGTCAAATATCATATCGGCAGTTGTTTTATTATTACTCAGGATGATTGCAGCTGCGGCAGCTGTTCCTGATACCGCAAGAAATGATCTGTTTACGTTTTTTTCCTTTTCAATAGTAAATGATAAAACCTCTTTCAGGATCAGCAGATCCGCCCCAAGCATACAAACAAAAGCAGATATAACAATTCCTATAAACACCGGATGAAGCCTTTGCAGAGTACCTGCTCCGTCTGTAATATGATAAAAAGGATAATTCATCCCAATAAGATATTCTCCCATAGTTCCGCTTACAAGTATCAGCATAAATACAAGAAAAATTCCGCTGAAGATATTCCACAGTATTACGGGCCTTGTCCTTCTCCCCTTTGTTCTGCTCAGAAAGCAAAAAAGAAGACTCAGTTCTGTGTTTTCAGATATAAGCATGAGCAGCCCCTTCATATTGTCTCTTGTCGGGTTATATCCCGCATTCTTTATCATATTAATGTCAAATGAAGGAATCAATCCCGACATCACAACTATACTTCCCAGTATTATCCAGATAAAAACAAGAAAAGAAAATCTTACAACTCCCTCTATTCCTTTTACTGCGGCATATACTGCTGCAATAAAAACAAGTATAGTTATCATAACTCTGCTGAGATCCTGTCCCGCATATTCCGTTCCGAATCCGTTGAACCTGTAAAGATCGGAAATGCTTCGATAAAAAAATACAGCTCCAAGCAAAATTCTTTCCCCCTTCCCCGAAAACAAAGGCGGAAGTATTTCATGCTTTTCAAGAGAGGTACATCCGATTATGGGTATGATAACAATAAAATTCCAGACTATCTCCATAAGCAGCGGTATCATAAGTCCCCAAACAGACATATCCTCACCAAAGCTGTATGGGTACATTATAACAGCACAAATCCTTATGACAAACATCATTATAACAAGCTGATAGGAGGCTATCCTTTCCTTATCGACCTGCTGCATTTACATCACCTCCGTGTGCGCTCCGGGCATATTCTGTACCCTTGCATTTTTGTAAGAAAGTCTTTTCCATCCGGCACGGAAAATAACATCCCTGAGTACCGTTGCACCTAATGGTGTAACAGGCGACATATAAGGAATACCGAAGCTTTTTTTACTGCATAGATTGACAAACAGAATACACATTGCAGCAGCCATTCCCCATATTCCGAACAATCCGCCTATGACTGAAAAAACTATTCTCAGAACAGCAGTAGGAGCATAAAGATCAGGTATTATATATGAGCATATTGCCGAGATAGCTACTACCATAAGCGTAGGTGCGCCGATAAGTCCTGCATTTATGGCAGTATCCCCTATCACAAGTCCTCCGACGATACTTACAGCATAACCCAAGGGCTGAGGCATTCTCAGCCCCGATTCTCTCATTATCTCATAGACAAGCAGTATCATGATAGTTTCTGCCGTAAGTGAAAGAGGAGTACTGCCTATGGAAATCGCTATCTTATTAAGAGTAAGAGTCGGAAACATCTCAGGGTCGTATGTTCCCAGAGCAGTGTAAAATCCGGGCAGAAACATGGCAATAAAAAATGCCGCAAATTTCAACATTCTTGTAAAAAATGCAAAATAGGGTCTGTTTGAATAATCATCCATTGTCTGAAAATATTCCGCAAATATACACGGGACAACTAAAGCAGACGGCACACCGTCAATAAGAATACCTATACGACCTTCCATCATTTTTCCGCAAAGGCTGTCGGGTCTTTCTGTAACTCCCACACTGCTGAAGGGCGATATGCTTCCGCTGTCCTCAAGATAGGGCGCAAGATATCCCGCCGAAAAAACAGTATCTATATCCGCTTTATTCAGTCTTTTTCGTACCTCATTCAAAACATCATCCGATACGGTATCTCTGAGATAACACAGACATACTTCTGTTTTTGAAACATTTCCGATAGTCATCATCTCAAATGTAAGTGAGGGCGTTTTCATTCGTCTTCTCAGCATTGACATATTTGTTCTTACTGGCTCTACAAAGCTTTCGCGGGAACCGCGCTGTATTATATCGGATTCGGGTTCGGAAATACTGCGTGATCTGTATCCCTGAACACCAACAGATACCATGCGTCTGCTGCCCTCTATACCTATCACGGCAAAGCCTGAAAGTATCAGGGTATACAGCTGCTCAAAGGTATCAATTATTGTTATATCATCCGTAAAAAGCACTTTCGTACAGATATCGTCAATACATTTTTCTCCGCTCCCCGTAAAAGTATATGAATAAAGCGGGTGCAGAACTGCCTGGGACATTATATCCTTGCTCACCATATTATCAATTGAGATAACAACACCATCTGCGCCTTTGAGAGTGACATGATGTATCGTCAGATCACATGAAGATGAAAAACTTGATTTTATCTCATTCTCGTTTTGCAAGATACTTTCGTATAACGGTGTTTTCGGGGCGGCGACATTGTTTTTTTCATGTTGCGCAAACATTCTGTTTATGCGCCTTATAACATCATACAAACTGATCCCTTCTTTCATATTCTGAAGTTTCTTTTCATTAACTAATTTCTGCATTCGGTTCAAAAATATACATTTTATGAATAAAACAAAGAAATCAGTCAAAACTAATCTCATGAATACACGATCGGAGTGATGACATTGATAATAACTGTACTTAGAACGATACTTCTATATGTTGTAATAATTTTTGCAGTGCGGCTGATGGGAAAACGTCAGATAAGTGACCTGCAGACAAGCGAGCTTGTTGTTACGCTCCTTATTTCAGACATTGCGTCTATTCCTATGCAGAACACCGATCAGCCAATGCTCAGCGGTATAATTCCGATATTTGTGCTTCTGATCTGCGAGATATTCATTTCTATACTGATGATGAAAAACAATAAATTCAGAAAAATAATCTGCGGCAATCCCGTTATTGTCATAAATAACGGAGAAGTAGATCAGAAAGCCATGACCGAGCTCAGAATGAGTACGGAAGATCTTTTTGAAGAGCTGCGTCAGAAGGATGTTTTTGACATAAAAGAGGTTGCATTCGCAATTATCGAAACCAACGGTAAAATGAGTATATTAAAAAAACCCTCCTGCGATACTGTAAAAGCAGGACAGTTAGGTGTACAGACCCGGGACAATGGTATACAGACTGTAATAGTCAGCGACGGCGAAATAGCTGATTCATCAATGCAGCTTTGCAAACTTACCAAGCCATGGCTGAAAAAGACTTTGATAAAAGAAAAGGTACGCCTTAAAGATATCTTTATAATGACTGCGGACAAATCAAAGCATTACAATATCATAAAAAAAGCAGGTGTTTAGATTGAAAAGAACTAATATTGCATTAATTGTTCTTGCGGTTACAGTGATAATTGTTGCCTCAGGAACGATCATAAATATCAGGATGGTCGATACTATCACAAATGATCTTGAGACGGCAATTTCCAATATCGAAAACGGAAATAAGAATAATGCTGAATATTATACACGCTCAGCTATAAACAGCTGGGAAAGTATGTTAAATATTCTTACAATGTTCAACTCTCACGACAAAACCGATAATATTGACCAGTGCCTTCATATAGCAGAAACTGATCTGAAAAACAACGAAACAAATCTATTTTTAGAGGAAGGTCAGCGCACTATCATTCTTCTGCGTCATCTGAAAGATATGGAATACCCTACACCACAGAATATACTGTAAAAAGAGCCCTGCACAGATAAAATGTGCAAGGCTCGTATTGAACGAAATTATTTAGTTTTCTTTTCAGCTGTTTTCTTAGCCTTTACCTTAGGCTTGGGGTCATCCTTGACAGCAAATATAGCCGTGCCAAAGGGCGCAAGCCTTATATCAGCCGAATGCTGCCACTGAGCACATGGAACAGGCTCCGACTTTATAGGCTCGGCATTGGTTATGCCCTTGCCGCCGTAGATCTCAAAATCAGTATTAAGTACCTCTGTGAGAGTACAGCTGTCGCTGAGACCCAATTTATAATTTTCCCATGTTGTATTGGACATATTGATAACAACCGCATACTTCTGACCATCTGTCATTCTGTAGTATGAGAATACATTATGATCCGCATCATCTGCATTTATCCAGAGGAAGCCGTCCTTATCGTAATCCTTCTCGTAGAAGGCAGGATTCTTTGTTACAAGCTCACCTATTTCACGGAAAAATCTCTGGAAACAGCGGTGCATCTCATACTCCTCTACAAGGAACCAGTCAAGCTCCTTTGTTTCATCCCATTCTCTGAACATACCCAGCTCGTTACCCATGAAATTCAGAGTCTTTCCGGGATGTGTGAACATATATGCATAAAGTGATCTTGCCTGAGCAAACTTGTTTGCATAATCGCCGCCCCACATCTTCTGAACAATAGTAGCCTTTCCGTGAACTACCTCATCATGCGACAGCGGCAGGATAAACTTTTCAAATCCGAAATAAGCCATTGACCAGTTTATCTTATTATGACTGCCCTTTCTGAACAGGGGATCTATCTTCATATATTCAAGAGTATCATTCATCCAGCCCATATCCCACTTATAATCAAAGCCCAGACCGCCCATTTCAACGGGATCTGTAACATGAGGATAGTCAGATGAGTCCTCTGCGATAAGCATTATATTTCCGAATTCTTCATTAAGTCTTGTATTCATCTTTCTGAAGAAATCAACAGAGCGATCGTTTACGCCTCTGTCCTTATTACCCATCCAGTAAATACCGTTATTGATAGCATCCATCCTGATACCGTCAAAGTGATACGCGTCAAGCCAGAAGGCAGCTGCCGAAATAAGGAAGCTCTGTACTTCTCCTCTTGAAACATTGAAATTATATGTACCCCATTCACTCTGATTAACGTCTGAGGGCGGATACTCATAAAGATCGGTTCCGTCAAAATGAGCAAGAGAATAATTATCCTTTACAAAATGAACAAAAGCAAAGTCTATGATTACACCGATACCTGCCTGATGACACTTATCAACAAACATCATAAGCTGCTCGGGTGTTCCGTATCTCGATGTTGCACTATAATACTGGGATGTCTGATAACCCCACGAACCGTCAAACGGGAATTCGGCAAGGGGGAGTATCTCAATATGTGTGAAGTTATTTTCTTTTACGTATTTAACAAGCTCATCGGCCACTTCGTCATATCTGAACCACTGTGCACCGCCGTCAGCCTCGCTTTTTCCGTAAGGCTTTTTCCAAGAACCCATGTGCATTTCATAGATACTGAGAGGTTTATCAAAGCATTTTGTTCTGCTCTTCATCCATTTTTCATCATGAAATATTTTCTCGGGTGCAATCCTTGTGATCACCGATGCAGTATTAGGTCTCAGTTCACTGTGGAAAGCAAAGGGGTCAGACTTATCCACTACGCCGCCGCCCTGCTGATAAACTCTGAACTTGTATAGCTGACCAACTCTTGCATCAGGCACAGTAAGCTCATAAACACCGTTAGGCTGTCTGTTCATAGGATGATAACCGCCGTTCCATCCGTTGAATTCACCTACAACATCCACTCCGTGTGCAGAAGGCGCATATACTCTGAATATTATCCCGCTGTCATCCGTTTCCGATACGGGATGTGCACCAAAATATGTATACGCATTAGTTGATACACCCTGATAATATTCATCCATTGAGAAAGCTGCCATTACATCATCTCCTACAATTTTTTTGCATCTGAAGGCCTCTTTGCAGTCAGATACTGTTTATTTATACGATCACGGCACTGTCAGAAGTGTATGACCGTTATATCTGTATTTTATTTTAAAATATACAAAACTTCATGTCATTAGACATATCAATACGAATGTCGTACCTTTTCTCAACATATCGGACATACAGTTTACTTCAATAAATTATAAATAGCGAGCGCAAGAACAACATTTCCTTTAGCCTGTATCTGTTTGGTTGTAAAAGCTCTCAGCACATCCAGCTCGCCGTTTATCATTTTTTCAAAATTCCCCACGGACATCGCAATGTAAATGTTTACAAGATCGTGCTTTACCGGTTCCACCTTTTTCACACCATCTTTATATGAGAAATATATATAACCGCTGTCCTCACCCGTCAGGTAAAGCTGAGAAGAAAAATCTTTGCCAATAGAGGAAAAATCCTGTGAATACAGAAAGCTTTCCATATAATTATAACAATCCTTGAAATTCATCGCATCATCCCTGATCCCAATTAAATACGGAATAATTATATCATATCCGAACTATTTTTAAATTCTTTAATAGAATTTTGCGCTTTATTTTATGTCATTTTCAACATTAAATTTTCTTAATTGATAACAAAATACTGCATTTTAACAGAAAATGCCAAAGACCCGGGACAAACCCGGGTCTCTGACATTAAGGAGTGATTCTAATATGATCAAGAGATAGTTTTTCAGGACATTTTATTGCCTCTTGCAACATAAGATGTATGGAGATACTTATGAGCCTTCTCCTTGCCGGGAGCCTCAAAGAACTCGTCATATACCATCTTACAAACAGGGCTTTCCTCACTGCTTCTCATTTCGCTGTTCTTATCCTGGTCATAAAGAGCCTTGGAACGAAGTGCCTTATAGTCAACGTAATTTCTTACGCTGTCAGGCTGATAGGGCTGACCGCCGCCGTTGATACAGCCGCCGGGGCAAGCCATGATCTCTACCATATGGTAGTCAGCTTCGCCGCTCTTGATCTTTTCAAGGATCTTGCGGGCATTGCCGAGACCGGAAGTAACTGCAACCTTGATATCCATACCTGCTACGTTATAAGTAACCTCACGGATAGCCTCAGGTCCTCTAACCTCTTCAAAGTCTATCATCTTAAAGTCGCCGTCAAGAGTTCTTGCTGCATTTCGGAGCGCTGCCTCAAGAACACCGCCTGTAGCGCCGAAGATAACACCGCCGCCTGTAGCCTTGTTAAACGGTGTATCGTAGTCTTCCTCGGGAAGGTCAGCAAATGTAAGACCTGCGCGTCTGATCATTCTTGCAAGCTCTCTTGTTGTAAGAGCAACATCAACATCATCATAGTCACCGTCGCCGCTGCGGAGCTGCTCGCGAGTACATTCAAATTTCTTTGCTGTACACGGAATAACGCTGACCACGAACATCTTATTGGGATCCATACCTGTCTTCTGAGCATAGTAGCCCTTGAGAACTGCGCCGAACATAGCCTGCGGTGACTTACACGTTGACAGGTTAGGAATGAAATCGGGATAATAATGCTCAACGAATTTAACCCAACCGGGGCAGCATGATGTAAACATCGGGAGTGTGCCGCCGTTCTGAATTCTTTCGATAAGCTCATGAGCCTCTTCGAGGATAGTAAGGTCAGCAGTAAAGTCCATGTTATAGATCTTTACGCCATCGCCGAGACGGCGGACAGCTGCTGCCATTTTGCCTTCTACGTTTGTACCTATCGGCATACCGAAGCTTTCACCGAGTGTAGCCTTGATAGAAGGTGCTGTAAAGAAGATAACTTCCTTCTCGGGATCCTGAATTGCATCCCATACCTTATCTTCCTGGGGCTTCTCCATAAGTGCGCCTACAGGACAGCTTACTATACACTGACCGCAGCCGACACAGGGGGATTCTCCGAGACTCTTATCAAATGCACTGCCTATGTGTACCTGATATCCTCTCTTGATAGAGCCGATAACTGATACAGTCTGTACATTCTTACACATTGATACACAGCGCATACACTGTACGCACTTATTGTTGTCACGAACGATATAGGGTGACTGCTCATCCAGTTCGTAACCTGCGTCTTCACTCTCGAAATGATCTTCGTCAACACCATATTCAAGAGCAAGCTTCTGAAGCTCACAGTTATTATTTCTTACACATGAAAGACATTTCTTTCTGTGTGTTGATAGAAGAAGCTCAATAGTAGTCTTTCTTGACTTTATAACTGCCGGAGTATTGGTGAATACCTCAAGTCCTTCCTCTGCCGGATAAACACAGGCAGCAAGAAGACCTCTCATTGGTCTGCCATTCATTTTAGCCTCAACCATACATACACGACAGGCACCGATACAGTTAATATCCTTGAGGTAGCAAAGCGTAGGTATCTCTATATTAGCCTGCTTTGCAGCCTGGAGTATAGTATAACCCTTTGGCACTTCAACAGGGATATTATTTATTTTCAGATGTACTGTTTCCATGAATTATCCCCCTCCTTATTTGGTTATAATAGCGCCGAACTTACAGTTGCTCATACACAGACCGCACTTGATACACTTATCTGCATCAATAACATGAGGCTGCTTAACTGTTCCGCTGATAGCTTTAACCGGACAATTTCTTGCACAAAGAGTACAGCCCTTACATTTATCGGCAATAATCTCATATCTGATAAGAGACTTACATACACAAGCAGGACAGGTCTTATCCTGGATATGCGCAATATACTCATCCTTAAAGAAGTGGAGGGTCGAAAGGATCGGGTTAGGTGCTGTCTGACCCAGAGCACAGAGAGACGACTTCTGCATATGCTTAGCAAGCTCGTCGATGTTCTCAAGGTCTTCCATTGTGCCTTTGCCCTGTGTGATCTTATCAAGGTATTTAAGAAGCTTTCTTGTCCCGACACGGCAGGGAGTACATTTACCGCAGCTCTCATCAACTGTGAACTCAAGATAGAATTTAGCGATATCTACCATACAGGTATCCTCATCAAGGATGATCATACCGCCCGAACCCATCATAGAGCCGATCGAGAGAAGGCTGTCATAATCTATAGGAGTATCTATATGCTCAGAGGGAATACATCCGCCCGAAGGTCCGCCTGTCTGAGCAGCTTTGAATTTCTTGCCGTTAGGAATACCGCCGCCGATCTCTTCAATGATCTCACGCAGCGTTGTACCCATAGGTATCTCAACAAGACCAACGTTAGTGATCTTACCGCCGAGAGCAAATACCTTTGTACCGCGGCTTGTTTCTGTACCGATAGAAGAATACCACTCGCTGCCCTTGTAGATGATCTGAGCAATATTAGCATATGTCTCAACGTTGTTGAGTACTGTAGGCTTCTCGAACAGACCCTTTACTGCGGGGAACGGAGGACGGGGACGAGGCTCACCTCTGTTGCCTTCGATAGATGTCATAAGAGCTGTTTCCTCACCGCATACGAAAGCACCTGCGCCAAGTCTGATCTCAAGGTCAAAGTCAAAGCCTGTACCGAGAATATTCTTGCCGAGGAAGCCGTACTTCTTAGCCTGCTCAATAGCGATGCTGAGTCTCTGTACAGCGATAGGATATTCTGCACGGACATATACAAAACCATGGTGTGCGCCGATAGCATAGCCTGCTATAGCCATAGCCTCTATGATACACTGGGGGTCGCCCTCAAGGATAGAACGATCCATGAATGCACCGGGGTCACCTTCGTCGGCGTTACAACATACATACTTAACATCTCCGGGTGAAGCCTTAGCGAACATCCACTTTCTGCCTGTGGGGAATCCGCCGCCGCCTCTTCCTCTGAGGCCGGAGTCAAGCACTTCCTTGATGACCTCATCGGGAGTCATGCTTGTAAGCGCCTTATAGAGTCCCTGATAACCGTCAAGAGCAATATACTCCTCAATATTTTCGGGATCGATGACACCGCAGTTACGCAGAGCGATTCTCATCTGCTTCTTATAGAAGTTTGTTTCTGAAAGAGGAGTGATAGAACCGTCCTCATGAACAGTTTCTTTATAAAGAAGCTCTTTAACTATATTGCCCTCCTTGAGGTGTTCCTTAACGATCTTTGCAACACCCTCGGGAGTAGCCTGTGCATAGAATGCGCCTTCGGGATAAACGATCATGATCGGGCCGAGAGAACAAAGACCGAAGCAGCCTGTTCTTACAACCAGTATCTCATCCTCAAGACCGTTTTCTTTAAGAGCAGCTTCAAGAGCGGCAACTACCTTTTTACTGCCTGATGAAGTACAACCCGTACCGCCGCATACAAGTACCTGCTTACGATACTGAGTATGCTTAGCAAGCTCTTCGCCCTTTTCTTTAACGACTTTACGAACCATTACAAGTTCTTCGTTTTCTTTTTTGATCTTATTGAGTTCTTCAAGTGTCATTACTTAGCTCCCCCTTCCTCATCCATATACTTTTTAAGGATCTTTCCGACTTCTTTAGGGGTAAGCTTACCATATACATCTTCGTCGATCATCATTACAGGTGCAAGTCCGCACGCACCTACGCAACGGCATGAATCTATCGAGAAAAGACCGTCAGGTGTACATTCACCGCTCTTTATGCCAAGCTGATTCTCGATCTCTGCAAGGATCTTATCTGATCCCTTTACATAACACGCCGTACCAAGACAGACACTGATCTTGTGCTTGCCCTTAGGTGTGAGACTGAAACGTGAGTAGAATGTTGCCACGCCGAAAACTTCACTGAGTGATACGCCAAGTCCGTCAGCTACCATCTGCTGAACCTCTATCGGGAGATAGCCATATATCTCCTGCGCCTCATGGAGTACGGGCAACAATGCTCCGGGAACGTTCTTATTCTGCTCGATAACAGACATAAGCTGCTCTTCCTGAGCCTTTGTTCCCTGGAATGTTAGGGAATTTTCTGCCATAGGATATTCCTCCATTATCATAAATTTATATATATTGATATATATAATTAATATAATCATTATACAGTATTTTTCGGAAAAATACAAGCTATTTTTTTATATTTTCGACAAATTTTATTCCATCTCGGCCTATTAATTCAGCTTTTTGATTAGATGTATTTAACTCTGGCTTATTTACACGACTTTTTATTACATAATTTATCACTGTAAAGTTGTGAATTATTATTTCAATACTTATAAAAAGATCATTGCAGACTTGCTCCCTGTTCTGCAATGATCTTTTTAGCTCAATCAATATATCGGATGCTCATCTGCTCGTCTTTCCATGGGAATACAGCACTCAGAAGGAGCTTTCCACGGCAGCAGATCGGAAACGTCATTATTTTCAATCAGAATATTTTTCAAATAAAATGTAAGGTATCGCACAACATCAAGGGAATTTGCCTTGACAGTCCTTATTATGCTCATAATAATAACTGTTCTGCGGTAACCGTTTTTGTCTTTTATGATCCTTGAGATCATATCATCAACACCAAATTCGTTCAGTTCTTCTTCACAGCTTTCGTTATCAAACACAGTTCTTGCATCTGTATAGAAAGAATCAAGTTCATTCATATATTCAAGAATATAACGGAAAGCCTTTTCTGTTTTGATCTTGCATCCGTTTTTCTCCCATTCCTGTGCTTTCTCAATAAGCTCATCTGTAATATCAGAGCAATTCGCCCTTCTTACCGCAAGACGTATCTCATCATCAACATCCTTATCATCCTTCAGCTTTTGCTTTATTTTTCCGAGAGAAGATATACATTTGATCACATTTGCATCAGGCTTTCCTGATACGAAATTAGGCTCAAGAGTACGGGTCAGCAGATTTTCCACCGCGCCCCACATAGGTAATATTTCAAATTTTTTCTCTTTATAATCAAACAATTCTGCTTTATCGGTATGAATAATTCCACTGTAACCCCGCAGAAAGATCTTTACGCTTTCGGAGATATCGGAATTTTCTGACATTTCACCTTCTGTTCCGGCGTCAAAAAGTATTATCCTTCCGCCGCCCACAGCCTCAGCTGTATAAACAAACATCTCAAGCATACCTTCATCGTGTGAAGACGCCTCTTTTTCATTGACTCTGCACGTCAGTACATCGGCAGCACCTGATATAATAAATCCGCTTGCAAACAATTCATTTTTCATGCAGTTATAAAGGGGTTCAAGATATCTGTCACAGATCTCATTTACGATATAGCTCATAAATTCCTTTGACAATGTCATATTCTGTGACCTGTAACTGTTTTCAAGAAAAGCGTAGGATCTTTTCATAACAAACTTCTCATTCAGAAGAAAAGCCGCCATCTGTGCCGTTACTTCTCTTTCTTTAAGCAAAGACTTTCTGTTCCTGAATTTTTCATACATATCATAGCAGATCTCTCCGCAGCTGACGCATTTGTACACGGGAAATTCTTCATCAATCACTTTCAAACCTTCATCATCTATATATACAGACATCAAAGGACTGCTTTTCAGTTTTTTGCATACGTCTGAACATTTCCGGCAGCTTATGTTTTTATATGATGGTTCATACTTTCGGTTTTCGTAGCGGTCATTCAATGACGTGTTTCCTTCGGCGGCATCACTATGAAGTGTTTTAAGAATTTCCGAAAAATCTGTATCACTGCTGCTTTCAGAAATGATATCGGATTCATTCAGAAGTCCGTCGTACAGCTGACACATCAGCGCTGTCTTTTCCGAAATATCCCCTCCTGCTAACATTTTGAACTTTTCCAGTTCTTTTCTGAGCTGTTTATTTTCGGCCTCCAGCTCCGTACATTTTAATCTTGCAGACTGACTGAGATAGTTTTCAGACAGCAGCTCCCCGTATTTTTCCAAAGGCAGTGTTTTTGTATTTTCCTGTATCTCATCTTTGCTTAGCATATCTGATATATCCTCCGATCAGTGCAGAATAATTAACGCATATAAATATCTCCGCCTGTATTAAAGAAAATTCAGCTGATAATTCAGCAGCTGACCTTTTCTGTATCATATAGGACAAAGCCGCAGATTTTCGGGCTGCGGCTTTGTTTCCTTACTGTTTTTCAGAATAATGGTGTGCCTTCTCAAGCAGCATATCCTTGACCTTCATTAGCCTTGTACGGCTGCTTCTGTCATTTTCTTCAAGTTTCATTGATATATATTTTATAGTTTCCTCATATCTCGGTATCATTACGTGTTCAAGTGAATTAACACGCCTTCTTGTTTTCTCGATCTCGGCAGCCATAAGCTCACAGCTTTTTTCGATCTGCGCAAGCTTTATCAGCTCCGGAAGAAGATCATTGAGCGACATTACCGCATCGTCAAGTTCAAACGAAGTAAAAGCAAAACCATAGGGAAATATATCATTTTCATCGGGGCTCTCGCTCACTGCGGAAAAAACAGGTACGTCAACACTCATTATATTCTTCTGACTTATATCAATGCCCGTCTGCTGTTTGGATGACATAAGCGATGATTCCAGAGCTTCACGGCTCATTGCCGCGCCTGCGTTAGTGAACGCTGCGCTGCAGTCCCTGAGCTTCTGCTCAACCTCATCCCGGAGTTTTTTATTTTCCTGCACAAGCTCAATAAACTGGCGCATAAGCTCATCACGCTTATCCTTCAGCATCTTATGTCCTCGTCTTGCCGTCTGAAGCTGTTTCTTGAGCTTTGTCATCTGCATTCTGGTCGGGTTCACATTCATTATAGCCAATCCGAAAACCTCCCGACTTTACTGTTTTCCGTAATACTCGTCAAGCATATCGTCCTTGATACGTTTAAGCTCGCTTCTCGGAAGAATATGCAAGAGTTTCCAGCCTGTATTAAGTGTATCCTCTATACTTCTGTTGGTAGTATATCCCTGTGATACATACTCTCTTTCAAACTGTTCGGCAAATTCTGCATACTTCTTGTCTATATCTGTCAAGGCTGCTTCACCGAGAACTATCATAAGCTCTCTTGCTTCTTTTCCGCGCGCATAAGCAGAGAAGAGCTGGTTCATTGTAGCAGCATGGTCTTCTCTTGTTCTGCCCTTGCCTATACCCTTATCTTTAAGACGTGAAAGTGAGGGGAGAACATCTATAGGAGGCATTATACCCTTTCTGTAAAGCTCACGGCTGAGGATTATCTGACCCTCCGTTATATATCCCGTAAGGTCGGGGATCGGGTGAGTCTTATCATCCTCAGGCATAGTGAGTATGGGAATAAGAGTAATAGAACCATCCTTTCCTTTCTGTCGTCCTGCTCTTTCATAAAGTGTTGCAAGGTTGGTATACATATAACCGGGATATCCGCGGCGTCCCGGAACCTCCTTACGTGCGGCAGAAACCTCACGCAAAGCATCCGCATAGTTTGTGATATCCGTCATTATAACGAGAACGTGCATACCCATATCGAATGCAAGATACTCTGCGGCTGTAAGCGCCATTCTCGGAGTAGCTATACGCTCGATAGCAGGGTCGTTTGCAAGGTTTACAAACATTACTGTTCTGTCAATAGCGCCCGTTTCCTTAAAGGACTGTACGAAGAAGTCAGACTCCTCATAAGTAATACCCATTGCTGCAAATACAACAGCAAACTGTTCATTTTTTCCTCTTACAGCTGCCTGTCTTGCGATCTGAGCCGCAAGCTGCGCATGAGGAAGACCCGATGCCGAGAAAATAGGCAGCTTCTGACCTCTTACAAGGGTATTAAGTCCGTCAATTGCGGAAATACCCGTCTGTATGAACTCCTGAGGGTAGTCTCTTGCGGCCGGGTTCATAGGTGTTCCGTTTATATCAAGTCTTTTTTCGGGAATAATGGCAGGACCTCCGTCTATAGGATTTCCAAGACCGTCAAATACTCGTGAAAGCATATCTCCCGATACGGGAAGCTCCATTGATTTTCCCAGAAATCTTACCTTTGACTGAGCAAGGTTAA
Source organism: uncultured Ruminococcus sp. (assembly GCA_902763365.1). Taxonomy (GTDB): domain Bacteria; phylum Bacillota; class Clostridia; order Oscillospirales; family Acutalibacteraceae; genus UBA1213. The sequence goes on along the minus strand of CACWRT010000007.1, from coordinate 19,136 downwards.
TGCCTGCTGCGGAATCAAAAAGCTGAACAAGCGCATTTGAGCCTTCAACCTCAAGCACCTGGCATCTGCGTATTTCACCATTCGGCAGTTCTATCTCACCGAGCTCGTTATAGGTAACTCCTTCAACATCAGTCACCATCATAAGAGGACCTGCGACCTCTCTTATAGTACGGTATTCCTTTGGCATCAGTCCTCACTCCTTTCCAGAACATCCTTGATCTCCTTATCAAGGATAGCCTTGATGGATTCAAATTCCTGATCTATCTGACTTTCACTTTCATATTTGAATCTTCCGATACGTTCTCTTACCAGCATACCTACAAGCAGATTGATATCCGCACCTGACTGCAGCGCTTCAAGCGACTTGTCATAGCAAAGAAGTATTGCTCTCATCATAAGTACCTGCTTCTTTATTGAAGTATAGGTATCTGTCGGGTCAAATGCGTTCTGATGCAGATAGTCTTCTCTTATAGCTCTTGCAGTTTCAAGCTTGAGTCTGTCTGATGCGGAAAGAGCATCCATACCGACAAGATTAACGATCTCCTGAAGCTCAGCTTCATCCTGAAGCATATTCATGATCCTGCCTCTGAGTGTCATAAAGTCCTCGGACGCATTTTCTTCATACCATTTCGTAAGCTGATCTGTATAAAGCGAATAACTTGTAAGCCAGTTGATAGCAGGGAAATGACGCTTATATGCAAGACTTGCATCAAGTCCCCAGAATACCTTGACTATTCTGAGCGTTGCCTGTGATACAGGCTCCGAAATATCACCGCCCGGAGGAGATACTGCGCCAATAACAGAAAGCGCGCCTTCGACATCCTTCTGACCTCTTACTATTACGCGTCCTGCTCTCTCATAGAACTGCGCAAGACGGCTTCCAAGATATGCGGGATAGCCTTCTTCACCGGGCATTTCCTCAAGACGTCCCGACATTTCACGAAGCGCTTCTGCCCAACGTGATGTAGAATCAGCCATGAGTGCTACGGTATAACCCATATCTCTGAAATATTCTGCTATTGTAATACCTGTATATATGGAAGCTTCACGGGCAGCAACAGGCATATCCGATGTATTTGCGATAAGCACTGTTCTTTCCATAAGTGAATTGCCGGTCTTAGGATCTTTAAGCTCGGGAAATTCATTAAGAACGTCCGTCATCTCGTTGCCGCGTTCACCGCAGCCTATATATACGATTATGTCGGCAGCAGCCCATTTTGCAAGCTGATGCTGTACAACAGTTTTTCCCGAACCGAACGGACCCGGAACGGCAGCTACGCCGCCCTTTGCTATTGGGAAAAGTGTATCTATCGTCCTCTGACCGGTTGTAAGCAGTATATCTGGAGAAAGCTTTCTCTTATAGGGTCTGCCTACACGTACAGGCCATTTTGTTGACATAGTAATGTTCACTTTTTTGCCGTTTTCTTCAACTACGGCAACTGCTTCATCAACTGTGAAATTGCCTTCTTCTATTTCCTTTACAACGCCGCTGACTTTATCGGGCACCATTATCTTATGAGAAACTGCATGAGTTTCTTCTACGGTACCAATAATATCACCGGGAACTACCTTGTCGCCCTTCTTTACGGTCGGGTAGAAATGCCACTTCTTGCTGTGATCAAGGGAGGGTACTTCAACGCCTCTGGTAAGGTTATTTCCTACCTTTTTCATGATCTCGTTAAGCGGACGCTGTATACCGTCATAGATTGCTCCGATAAGACCGGGTCCAAGCTCGACGGAAAGCGGCGCACCCGTAGATTCTACTTCTTCTCCGGGACCCAGACCTGATGTTTCTTCATATACCTGTATTGACGCCTTGTCGCCGTGCATTTCGATGATCTCGCCTATCAGTCTCTGACTGCTGACTCTTACCACGTCGAACATATTGGCATCACGCATTCCCTCTGCTATTACAAGAGGGCCTGCTACCTTTGTAATAATTCCGTTTGCCAAATTTTACACCCCTTTTTGGAGAATTAAACAATTAGCAATCAGCGGTCAGAAATCTAAATTACTATGAACTACAGCAAACAAATTCCGAACCGCCATGCTTTGGGCTTACAGCTAAAAGCTTTAAGCTATTTAAATAATATATCCGAACCTACTGCCTGTTCAACAAACTGTGAAAGTCTTTTTGAACCTATACCGGTATTGCCTCTTGCTCCCGGTATCGGAATAACGGCTGGAACAGTCATAAGTGAAAGCTTTGCTACTTCTTTTTTAGCGGCTTCAAAAAGCTCCTCCGTTATATAAATAACAGCATATCTTTCTTTATCGGATATATTCTTGAGCACAGCCGCAGCATTTTCAGGCTCATTACAGATGACCGCATCAATTCCAACTGCGGAAAAGCCCTTTACACTTTCGCTGTCACCGATATACGCTATATTCTTAACCATAAGTTTCACGCAGCCTTTCTCTGACAGAATCAGGCGAAGCTGCCGTTCTTATACCGCTGGCTATCATGCTGACAGCCCGTCTTTCGTATTCGCAGCCTATATAGTAGCCGAAAAGCGGCTCGGGACCTTCATTTGTCAGTCTGCACATTTCTCTCGCAGCGGCCATCAGCCTGTCGTCAACAAACTTCTCAAAAAGCCCTGCTCTTTCTTCATACAGCTTTATTGCCTTTTTACAGTCATAGGCGCTGACGCCTTCAAGATATTTCAGAAGCTGATCATGACCTGCCATGATCTTCTTTACGATCTTATCCTTATCAAAGTCTTCACATTCGCAAAGCGCCGTATTAAGAAACTCCATAGTTGTCTTTGTCCTTGACGCTCTTATGGATATCTTGATATCGGCATAGAATGTCATAGTATTGAAGTATTTCACAAGAAAAGCAGAACCTGATTTTTTGCTCATTGAAATAAGCGTTTCAAGCAACGCCCTGTCAAGTGCGCCGTCGCTCAGTCTTGCATCCTTCGTATGCGCAAGAAGCTCATATGCTTTTGCGGCAGTCTGCGCAAGCCACCCGGGAAGCTTTTCAAACTTTCTTTCCTCTATACATTTACGCATAACATCCGTGCTGACAGTCGCAGGACTCAGCAAAAGACCATCATATTCCTTCCCGAACATAACGCCCTTGAGTATAGTTTTGAAATTATGGATATCGCTCTGCATATAGAAGGGCTCAAATATTACCATATCGGGCGCAACACTGCGGATATATTTCCACATCATTTCCTGACGGGCTTTCAGTATTTCTTCAATACTGTCGCCCTCGGGATAGCCCTTGTCCTTGAGAAAGCTTATCAGCTCACCCTCGCTTTTCAGCATAAGCATCTGTTCATATTCTGCCTGCGAGAGAAGGTTCTTCTCCTTTGCTCTTACAGAACCGATGGAAAATTCATACGACAATGACATATAAATTCCCCCTTAATTCTTGAAAAGCTCTGAACCGATTATATCCTCAAGCTTTTCACGGTTCGCTGCAATAACGGCAGAAAAGCTCATATTCTCTTCCACGTCACCGTTTTTGAGAATAAAACCGCCGTCAATACTGTCATCAGGAGTTCCCGATATCTTCGACTTTATCGACTGATCGGTCAGGATGTTTTCAAAACTCCTGGGCAGTCTTTTAAGATCTGCGCTGTTGAAATACATCGTTCCCTCTGTATCCTCAAGTGTTTTCGCAAGCTGAATAACAAGACGAAAATAAGCCTTAGTATCAAGCGACAGCATATGCTCATGCAGCATTACAATTGTCTTTTCTATTTCATTCCTCTTTGTTTTGAGGATCGCATTACGCTTTTCAAGCTCGGCCTTGCTCTGAAAGGACTTGAGGAGATTTTCCGCCTGGAGATGTACTTTATGCTCACCCTGTCTGCGTATCTCCTGTGCCTTCTTTTCGGCCTCGCCCGTGATCTCAAGATAAACCTTATCGGCCTGTTCGTTCATTTCCTTTATACGATCTTCGCTTTCCTGCTTTATAACCGATAATATTTTATCCGCATTGCTCATAGTTTCACCAGCCTTTTTACAGATTCAGTTTTCTCAAAATCACATTTTGATACCGGGAATAGAAATAACCATAAGAAGTGAAACAATGAAGGCAAGAAGAGCATAGATCTCAACCAGAGTAATGGATACCATTGCCTTTGAGAAGTTGCTTTCATCCTTTGCGCACATTGAAATACCTGCTACGGAAGCCTTTCCCTGTGCAAAGCCCGAGATCATACCGCCGAAGCCGATAGCCAGTGAAGCCGCAACATAAGCCAGACCCTGCATGAGTGTAGGTACTTCTCCGCCAAGTACACCGCAGTTGATCATAATAAGGAAGCCTACGATAAATCCGTAAAGCCCCTGTGTACCGGGAAGAAGCGTCAGAACCAGCATCTTACCGAACATTGAACTGTCCTCTGAGAGAACGCCCATTGCTGTCTGCGCAGCGCCGCCAACACCCTTTGCGGAACCTATTCCCGAAAGAACGGTTGCTATTGAAGCAGCCAAAATTGCAAATACTATACCTTCCATAATCAAAAACCTCCAGATCAAATTTCTTCAGAATTTTTCATTTTAAAATTATTGCATCTGACAGCGAAGGGTTCAAACTTCCTTCCGCCGCCTTCATAGAATTTACTGAACATCTCAACATACTGCAAACGCATCGTATGAACATAGGAACCCAGTGCATTCAGTCCTATTGTGATAAGATGTCCTGCAATGAATATCACTATCATAAATATGATACCGAAAATATTCGTACCCATAAGGGTCGAAAGCATATTGAATACCTGAGCCATAACTCCCGTTGTCAGACCGAGAGCAAGAAGTCTTGAATAGCTCAGCAGATCGCTTATATAGCTTGTTATATCGTAAAGAGAAGCCACACCGCCTATAAGCTTGCCGAATATGCCCTTCTTTGCCCTGCCCTGAGTCAGTACAAGTCCCGCAGCGCTTGCTATGGCAATACCTGCACCCACTGTAATAAGAACAGGAGAAGCCGCAACACCTGCCGCAAGAACGGCAAAGCCTATGAGCATTGTCATCCACAGTCCCGTATCAAAGAATGCCTCGGCATAACGCTTATGCTTCATACAGACATAGAACTTGCATCCCATACCCACAAGTATATGAACAAGCCCGAGACCGATAGACAGTATCATTATCGTAAGCGCATCCTTCTGTGTATCAAGAACAGGCCAGGGCAGAAGCTCTGCCATTGTCACATTATTGCCTGTGAAAAGATTGTAGTACACAGCAGGCGCGTCGCCGAATATGCTTCCGAAAACAAGCCCCCAGAACACTGTGGCAACTCCGCAGTTTCTGAACAGCTTCAGATTGTTTCTCATTGACTTGTCAGGCTTGAACACTTTAAGCGCAATGCTTGTAGCTATAAGCATCACAAGTCCGTATCCTGCATCCGAGAACATCATGCCGAAGAAGAAGTAGAAGAAAAACGCAAGTATCGGTGTAGGATCCACATCTTCCTTCGACGGCGGAGAGTACATTGTAACAATACTTTCCGCAGGCTCGGCAAATTTGTTGTTTTTCAGCTTTACGGGCGCGTCGTCCCCCGCTTCCGAGAATTCCACAACACAGCAGGCTGCGTTTTCACAAAGCGCCTTCAGCTTATCACAGTCACATTCAGGAACATAGCCATACAATATAAACGTATGGTTACTCTGATCAAGCTCGGATATGACCCTGTACTTTTCACTGCGGACAGAGTAATAATCTATCGTATCAGAAATAGCCTGTCTGTATTCAATGTAATTTTTAAGGTTCTCAGTTGTTTTTGCTATCTTTTCTTCAAGTTCCGCATCCTTCTGCCTCAGCCTTTTTATTTTTTCGGAAGGCGTCCTTGACGTAGGATTGAGCGGTCTTGTGAATCCGAGAGTCCTCAGAATATTTTCAGCCTTTTCCTTCTGTACCTTCGGAACAAATATCACTGCGCAGGTAAGGTTTGCAGAGCTGAAAAAGATCTCATATTCAAAAACCAGATCTTCTTCCTGAGCAAGCGCCTCGGCAAGAGTAACATCGTCAAACATTTTTGGGAACGTTCCGATAAGCACAGCCGTGCTCGCCGTATCGGGCGTATTCATAGGTATATCAAGAGTACGCCAGGGCTCAAGCTGAACCGTCTGGGTTTTCAGTCTTACCCTTTCCGCCGAAAGGTCGGCCTTCTGCTTTTCAAGATCACATATCTTCTTGCATATCCCTACTATTTTCGGAGAAGCGGCGGCAATACTGCCGATATGCTCAGGCTCAACCTCTTTTTTGCCCTTGAATGAATCAAGCAGACTTTTCTTTTCGGGGGATACCTTATCGAGTATCTTTAAAGCCTGAGTCATCAGCTGTTCGTTCCTGTCAAACTGCTGAAGCTGGGGAGAAGTATCCACACGTCCGAATCCGTCTTCGGAAATCTCATTATGCCTGACCTGGATCAAAGAGCTGTTCTGAAGATGTTCAAGGATACGCTTGCGGTCCTCTTTGAGGGCAATGATCCGCACACTCTTCATTTTAAGTTTAGCCAAATACTATCACCACACTTTTCAATATTATACAGACGCTCAGCCCGTCAGAGAAGAAAGCGCAAGCTTTATAACATTGTCCCTGTTCTTGTCTGCCAGAGCAGACAGCTTGTCACATTCGCCGCGAACCTTGACCTTTTCTTTTTCAAGCCTTAATTCAATACTTTTACCGACAGCCTGCCTGTCATCCTCAAGCATTTTATCAACATCCTTATTTGCATCAATAATGAATTTTTCGGCCTGCTTTTTTGCATCAAGCTTCTTGTCCTCCGCCAGCTTCCTTGCCTGCGATTCCTTGTTTTTACATTCTTCCTCAGTGTCCAAGATAGATCTAACAAAATCCTTTGCCAAATTTCAACCCCCCTTTAGAACACATTTATATTAAAAATAACATATTTCATCCGATAAATCAAGACTTTTATTAATATAATTGCCTCATATAATTGCCTCATTGTTAATATTCTGAGTTATTCGCCGAATTTAACCGTTTATTTTGCAAGTTGACAAATCATTTATTCATTTCAGACAAAAAAACACGCACCGTATAACCGATGCGTGCCTGTTCATTTTATCTTTAAATGTCTGCGGACTCTGCATTATCCGTCCTATAAAGGGTAACGTCTGAAAAACTCCACTTTCCAGATTCCACATTACAATAGAAGGCATAAGCTGTGATCATCTGCTGTTATCTACATTATAACGGTATTCCTTGGGAGTCATGTGATATTTCTTTTTGAAAATACGGTTGAAATAAGACAGATTGGAAATTCCGATCCTTGCGGCAACTTCGGTTATCTGCATACTTGTAGTCAGAAGAAGATTAGTGGCAATATTAAGCCTGTAATCATTGATATATTCTATACAGGTCATACCCATATATTTCTTGAAAAACCTCATGAAATAATGCTTGCTCAGATCTACGGTAGCCGCAAGCTCATCAATTGTAATGGGCTTCATATAATTTGTATCAATATAGTCAAGTATTGTTTTGATATTCCTTGTAGTATTGTCCTTCATGGCAGATTCATGGGATTCAGGCAGAAGGAAATGACTGAACAGTATGTAAAACAGTTCAAAAAGACATGACTTGATCTTCAGCTCATAACATTCCGTTTTATTGTCGTAAAGCTCGATAAGATTCTTAACGGTTTTTTTCAGTGTTTCATAATGCGGCGTATCAGGCGAAATAACTACGGGGTTGATGAACAAATTGTCAAGAAATGGCGTAAAATACTTTATAGAACAAGCATCCGTATTATTGCTCGTAAGCATACTGAAATTGAAAATAATACTTCTGAAAGAAGTGCGCTTGTTGTCGATAGTTCTGAAAGAATGCAGAAGACAAGGATCTACAAGAATTATATCGCCCTGCTTTACATGATATTTTTCCAGATCTATATATTCTTCATATTCTCCGTTTTCAACATAAACAATCTCCATCTCATCATGCCAGTGCATGGGATATGTAGTATAAAAATCGGGCATTATTGTGTTAACAACCACAAACGGGAGCAAAAAATCGCCCTTTTGTCCCGTTTCTTTCAGGCTTTGCATATCATCTCTGTGCATAAAAACAGAACTCCTTTCCAAAAAAACATAAGCAACTATAAATTGATGATGCGCATTATCCGGGTCGAAAACCTTGTCAAATAATATAAACCTTTATGACTAATTTATAGAAGGATTTGTAATATCTACCAGTTTTGTATATATTTATCCGATCCGGCAGATTTTATTGAAAATCCGTCCGGATTGACAAGACACGACCGATCGATAGCACTTATAATACAATAGTATTATAATACTAACGGCACCTTTCATCAATAGTACGATACTGATAATTTATAATAATATTATGCCTTTTGCAAGATTGATAAAATCTCTTGCAAAATTTTAAAGCTGTAATTTTATTGACAAAAACTACCATATGTTCAAATTATGAAATTGAATTCAACCAATAATTGCACTTTTTCCCTTAAAATACCCTTAATTATCATCTTTTTATAAAAAATTCTGAAGGTTTTTACATTTTGACTTGTAAATCAGATATAAGTATGTTATACTAAGTGTGTTTATATCGAAAGTTCCCCTCGGACTTTGTTTTTTTCTTATTTGTATCATTCTGAAAGTTCCGAGCGGATTATATTCGAAAAAATCATACAATTTATTGTATAATCTTTATCACTGTTGTTAAGGAGAGGAAAAAGATGTATAAGATCGTCAGAAAAAAAGAATTGAATCCTACGGTTACTCTCATGGATATCGAAGCTCCGCTTATCGCAAAAAAGGCAGAACCGGGTCAGTTCATTATTTTCAGAGCAAAAGAAGACAGCGAAAGAGTACCTTTGACTATCGCCGATTTTGACCGTGAAAAGGGAACTGTAACAATTATCTTCCAGATAGTAGGCGGCGCCACAATGGAACTCAATACACTTAATGAAGGCGATTGTCTTCAGGATTTTGTAGGACCTCTTGGCAAGCCCAGTGAAACAGACGGTCTTAAAAAGGTCGCTGTAGTAGGCGGCGGCGTAGGCTGCGCCATTGCTTATCCCATCGCAAAGAAGCTGCATAATCTTGGCTGTGAGGTACACAGCATAGTAGGCTTCAGAAATAAGGATCTTGTAATTCTGGAAGACGAATTCAAGGCTGTCAGCAGCAAACTCTGTATGATGACAGATGACGGCAGCTACGGTACTAAGGGTCTTGTAACAAATGCTCTCGAAGAGCTTATAAAGGAAGGCAATCAGTACGACGAGGTCATTGCTATAGGTCCCGTTATAATGATGAAATTTGTATCACTTCTTACAAAGAAGTATGATATCAAAACTATAGTAAGCATGAACCCGATAATGATAGATGGTACAGGAATGTGCGGCGGATGCCGTCTTACCGTAGGCGGAGAAACAAAATTTGCCTGTGTTGACGGTCCTGACTTTGACGGGCACCTTGTTGACTTTGACGAAGCAATGCACAGAGGCACTATGTACAGAGATTTTGAAGCACACGCACGTGAGGATTCCTGCAATCTTCTTAACAAGGAGGTAAAATGATCATGGCTATTCAGAGAAATATGGATCCTAAAAAATGTCCAATGCCGGTACAGGATCCGATGGTCAGAAGAAATAATTTTGACGAGGTAGCGCTGGGCTATACATATGAAATGGCGGTAAACGAGGCTAAACGCTGCCTTAACTGCAAGCACAAGCCCTGTACTACAGGATGTCCCGTACAGATAGATATACCTGCGTTTATCGAAAGAGTTGCAAACGAGGATATGGAAGGCGCATATCAGATCATAGCAAAATCAAGTTCCCTTCCTGCTGTCTGCGGTCGTGTATGTCCCCAGGAAAAGCAGTGTGAAAGCAAGTGTGTAAGAGGTATCAAGGGTGAATCTGTCGGAATAGGCAGACTTGAACGCTTTGTTGCCGACTGGCACAGAGAAAACTGCAAGGACGCTCCCGAAATGCCCCGGCAGAACGGTCATAAAGTGGCAATTATCGGCGCAGGCCCCAGCGGTCTTACCGCAGCAGGCGACCTTGCAAAGCTTGGCTATAAGGTAACAGTATACGAAGCACTCCACCTTGCAGGCGGCGTTCTTGTTTATGGTATTCCCGAATTCAGACTGCCGAAGGTCATCGTTCAGAAGGAAATAGATAACCTCAAGGCTATCGGAGTTGACGTTGAAACTAATATGGTTATCGGTAAGGTACTCACTATTGATGAACTTTTTGAGATGGGCAACGAGGCTGTCTATATCGGCAGCGGCGCAGGTCTTCCCCGCTTTATGAACATCCCTGGCGAAAGTCTGAAGGGTGTATATTCCGCTAACGAATATCTTACACGTATCAACCTTATGAAAGCATACAAAGAGGGCAGCAAGACTCCTATAAAACACAGCAAAAAGGTTGCAGTTGTTGGCGGCGGAAACGTTGCAATGGATGCGGCAAGAAGTGCAAAGAGAATGGGTGCGGACGAAGTTTATATCGTATACCGCCGCGGCATGGAAGAGCTTCCTGCAAGAAAAGAAGAAGTTGAACACGCAGAGGAAGAAGGCATTATCTTCAAGACTCTGACTAACCCTGTAGAAGTTCTCGGCAACGAAGCAGGTGAAGTATGCGGCATGAGATGCGTTGAAATGGAGCTTGGCGAACCTGATGCAAGCGGAAGACGCAGACCTATAGTAAAAGAAGGCAGTGAGTTTGTACTTGACGTTGACACAATGATCATGTCCATAGGCACAAGCCCCAACCCTCTTATCAGAAGCACCACTCCCGGACTTGAAACAAACAGCAAAGGCTGTATCGTTACAGACGGTGATAACGGTCTTACGACACGTGAAGGCGTATATGCAGGCGGTGACGCAGTAACAGGCGCTGCTACAGTTATACTTGCAATGGGCGCGGGTAAAGCTGCTGCAAAAGCCATTGACGAGTATATTAAAAACAAAAACTAATTGTTTCACTTATAGCAGAAGCAAAAATCAGCCCCGCTGCAAAATGCCGGGGCTGATTTTTATTTGTCAAGTCTGTCAAGAAAGCTCTGACAGGCCTTGGCGGTTTCTTCTGGCTTGTGTTCAAAGATATAGTGATTGCCGGGAATACGGATGTACTCACAGCTGCCGAGTTTGTCAACATACGGCTTTATCACTGCGTCATATGCTTCCTGATTGTTCACTGATATTTTCTCCCACAATGTATCCATCTGCTTTTCATCATCAGGATCAATCCCCTGCGCATCAAGAGAATCCTTCATGAATTTATAGGTATAGCGCAATTCCTCGATCATTTCTTCCTTTGAATATGCGCTTGCGTCAATGTACAGCTTAGGAATATCAGTCTTTTTAAGCTTTGAAGCAAAATCATGATTATTCTTTTTTGCCAGCTCCATTTCAGAGCTTTTTGCCATTGTGGTTATTGAATTCATATAAAGATCTCTTGAAGCTGAATTTTTTACATCATTACTGTACTTTTCACAGAAAGAAAGCTCATTATTTAAATCGTAAATGACCCTGACAACTCCCAGATCCTTTAATACAACACTGAAAGCATCATAATCATTCCCATATGACCAGAAGCCTTCCTCCTTATCCATCACAGACGGATCACCAAGATAATATGCAGGATCAAAATATATTACCCCTTCAACTTCATCGGGATAAAACTGCTGCCAGTATGAAGCATAATCGCCTCCGTAAGAATGACCCATCAGAACATAGGGCGGTGCGCAGCCTGAATTCTTTAATGCTGTACGGTAATCATTCACAACTCTTTCATATGTCTGAGGCTTATTGGTATCATCACTGTACCCGTATCCGGCACGGTCTGCAACAACTACCCTGTTCTTGTCGGTGAAATACTTTGCAAATGACTCAATACATACCGACATATCATCAGCATCCATTCCGGATAAACCTACCAATGTATGCTGCGGTCTATCTGCTCCTCGTATGCAAACATTAAGATTATATTCTCCCGCCGGAACAGAATTTATATAACCGTTATCCTTCAGGAAATCATATTCCTCGGATGATCTGACTTTGTGATAGATGAAGGATGACAGAACAATTATTCCCATAATGATCAGTATCACCAATATCATCCGCAGTATAATTTTCAGTGACCTCGGTAAGTGCCTTTTATCAGTCATTTTTTACCTCCTGCAATTTCACGAAAAAACTCTTCCGCAAAAGCTGCACCCGATAAACATAAAATTTATCAGGTGCTTTTCATATCATATCATATATTCATGAAATTTTCAACGCTATTCCCGAATATGCCGGAAGTGCGCATATTAATTTGCCGTTTTCAAACCTTATAAGAGAGGCGGCGTTTTCTGTTTTTCCGCCAAATTCTTCCGAATCCGAACAAAGTATTACTTCCGTATTTTTTGCATCCGGAATCTCTAAAGTATAATTATCCTGTACACGGTCGCTGAAATTGAATATTGCCAGCAGCTTTTCCTTCTTATTGCTCCTTATAATAGAATATATAAGTCTTTCTGCCTGGTCACAGTCAGCCCATTTGAATCCGCTTTCATCATAATCGTCTTCCGATAAAGCTGCATCCGTCAGATAAAGATGATTCAGCTGCTTCATATATTCATGGAATTTATTATGCTTGGGATCGTCAAGAAGCTCAAAATCAAGCTCACGTTTTTCATCCCACTCTCTGACCTGTCCAAGTTCATTGCCCATAAAATTAAGCTTCTTTCCGGGATGGACCATCATGTACATATAAAGCGCTCTTGCCTGACTGAGCTGTTCATCAATATCGCCGTACATCTTATTAACAATAGTCCCCTTGCAGTGAACAACCTCATCATGTGAAAGAGGCAGCAGATAATGCTCATCACCAAAATACATCATCGAGAAGGTTATCTTATGATATTTTTCCTGTCTGTCCTTAGGCGCAGCTTCAAAATAACTCAGCGTGTCATTCATCCAGCCAAGATCCCATTTATAGTCAAATCCAAGACCGCCCTTTTCGGCAGACTTTGTAATGCCTTTGAAGCTTGTACTGTCCTCTGCGATCAGCATACAGCCTTCATTCTCTTTCTTGAGGTACTTGTTCATGTTTTTAACAAAATCAAGAGCATTGCTGTTTACGCCCCTTCTTTCATCTCCCTGCCAGAAAATGATCCTGCTTATAGCGTCCATTCTCAGTCCGTCAAAATGATACTCTTTCAGCCAGAAATTTGCAGACGACTGTAAAAATGATTTTACTTCACCTCTCGAGTGCATGAAATTGCAGCTGCCCCATTCACTCATACCTACATCATTGCTCGGATATTCATAAAGGGCTGAACCGTCATACTTTGCAAGCCCGTAAGGATCCATGGCAAAATGTACGGGAACAAAATCGAGTATCACACCTATACCGTTTTCATGAAGAAGCGATATAAGCTTTTTCAGATCATCCGGTGTTCCGTAACGGCTTGTAGGTGAAAAATAACCGGTGGTCTGATATCCCCAGCTTTCATCACTCGGGTGTTCGCAGAGGGGCAGAAATTCCACATAGTTGTATCCATATTCTTTAAGATACGGTATAAGCACCCTTCCAAGCTGTTCATAATTGTACCAGTCATCAGGTGCTTTTCCCGGCTTGCGGAAAGAACCCGCATGAAGCTCATATATATTCAACGGCTTTTTCAGCATATCGCTGCGTTTTTTCATCCAGTCATCATCTTTGAATTGAAAGCTCTTGTGATCCCACGTTACAGACTTGTGGTCGGGTCTGCGTTCCATAAAATATCCGTAAGGATCACAGTGATCAGTAAACCTGCCTCCCGAATAGATACGGTATTCATATTTCGTACCCTTCGGCAGTTTTTCTACGACTGCTTCATAAAACTGACCGTTATAAACCTTTTCCATGGGTATTATCTTATCTTCAAGCACAAGCTCTATTTTCTGAGCCTGGGGCGCAAATGTACGAAATACAGTTGACTCCGCTGTATAATGGGCTCCGAGCCATTCATAAGCATCAAAAATACCGCCTGTGTAAAAACCGTAAAAATCCATAAAGCATTCTCCTTTTCAATTCTTTGATTTCATAAATTTCCGGGATTTGATAAGACAAATAATTGACTGCTGTCTGATAATGTACTATAATTAATATAACATATCCGAATCAAAATTCAATTTACAATTATAGTCTTTAGTCAATTAATTGACACTATTCAAATATCGGCAAGGAGTTTATTATGGATCTGAGAGAGAAAAAAACTAAAAGAAGTCTGCATAATGCTTTTCTGGAAATACGTTCAAAAAAACCTCTTGAAAAAATCACAGTAAAAGAATTATGCGAGCGCGCAGAGATCAGCAAGGCGACATTCTATCTGCATTACAGAGATATCTATGATATTTCCGATACGCTGCAAATGGAAGTCATCGACGATATTATCAAATTTATAGATGACCCGAAGGATCTTGTGTACGAACCTTCAAAATCAAGTCAGAAGATTATGGAAGGATTCTATGCAAATCATACCATTGTAAATATACTGTTTTCCGGTCCTCAGTTTTCCATACTGCCCGAAAAGATCGAAGCAAAAATAAAACAATCTCTGTTCAGCAAATTTCCTGCTCTTGAAAATGATATTTATGCAAATATACGCATAACGTATCAGCTGATGGGGGCATTCTATTCATATTATAAATACGAAAGCATATTCGGTTTTGACAAGGTGATGGAATCAGTAAACAAAATACATGATCTTTTTGCAAAATAAATATAAAGCATATTTTACCAGAAAAATAATGTAATATTACAAAAACTTTTGCAGATAATAAAAACACAGTCAGATAAAATTATGATCAGACTGTAATACGCAAAAGGAGAAAACACTTATGTCTAACAATTCTAATTCAATCAACGTACCTGAAGCCAAACAGGCTATGAACCAGTTCAAGATGGAATGTGCCAACGAAGTAGGCGTAAACCTCAAGGAAGGTTACAACGGCGACCTTACTTCAAGACAGGCAGGTTCTGTAGGCGGTCAGATGGTAAAGAAAATGATCGAGGCATATGAGAGAAGTATGTGATCATAACTGATCTATGTCCTTTCGATATAAAAAACCTTCTCTGCGTGAATTTCACGTCGGAGAAGGTTTTTCTTTATACCATGATAAAATCCTGAGTATCATACATATTGCTCATTGATACAAGCCCCATCATCTTTCTTGTATACAGTACATGGTCAAAAGCTACCGTTTTATTGTCATCATTACGTCGGTGCTGTGACAGAACAGTACGTTCATACAAATTCTTATCAAAATACGGAAAAAAAGTATCTCCGCTGAAATCAGCATCTATCTCTGTAATATAGAGTCTGTGCGCATATTTCAATGCTGCTTCATAGACACTGCACCCGCCGCATACAAAAACATCCTGACCGAAGCTTTTTTTTATTGCTTCTTCAAAGCTTTCTGCTGTAATACAGTTATCTCCGTATATTTTTTTCCTTGATGATATTATTATATTCTTTCTTCCCAAGAGGGGATGACCTATGCTTTCATAGGTTTTTCTTCCCATTATAACGGTGCCGCCCATAGTAAGTCTTTTAAAAAAAGCCATATCTTCAGGCAGATCCCAAGGGATCCCCCCGTCTTTACCGATAACACCGTTACGGCTTACTGCTGCAACAATAGAGATCATATTACTTTATTTCCCTCAACAATTCAATTATAGTTTTATTAAGCACAGGATGTCTTACAAAAGGCGCTATCTGTGCCATAGGCTCAAGCACAAACCTTCTGTTGTGCATATCACAGTGGGGCACTGTAAGTTCCTCAGTGTCTATAACAAGATTATCATACAATATTATGTCAAGATCAAGCGTTCTCGGACCCCAACGAACTGTTCGTTTGCGTCCGGCATTGTTTTCGGTTTCATGTAATCTGTCAAGAAGCTCAGGCGGGTCAAGATATGTTCTCAGCTGCAAGACACCGTTGAGAAAATCATCCTGCCCCACATTACCATACGGCTTTGTCACAATAAGCTCTGACACCTTAACGACCTGACAGCCCCTGATATTTTTCAGTTCCTCAATACCGTTTCGAATATATTTTTCCTTATCCCCCATATTTGAACCGACCGCAACATAAACCTCATGCCATTTTAGTTCTGTACTTACCGACACATATCCCACAGGCATACCTATAGGCGCCCATGGTTTTTTTATTTCAATTTTCACAGCTTTTACAAGCGGAAATTCATCCAGTATCATCTGCGCCGTTTTTTTGGCAGCGGTTTCTATAAGCTTAAAAGTATTATCCCTGTTGAATCTTTCAATACTTCTGCAAACCGCCCCGTAATCAGCGCTGTATGCGATATCATCTTCAGCGGCAGCTTTTGCGGCATCCACAGAAATACCGCAGGATACAAGAAACTTTTGTCCAAGCCTTTGTTCCTCTTCAAATACCCCGTGACGGGCAAAGATCTCAAGATCCTTTATACATATTATATCATTCACAATAATCACATTCCAAATCCGATATCAGTTTATAGTTTATAATTCATAATTATTAGTTTATAGTTAAACCATAGCATTATTAGTCGCGGTTATTACCTTTATTATCGGCTGTTATTTTTTGTTGCTCGCTCAAAGTTACTGAAAAACTCAATTCTCCCAAAGTTATTTTACACCACCCCACGACTAAGAAAGCAATAGCAATCGAAAAAACTATCAGTCGACCAATAATATGTAACCAGGAATTATTATAAAATTGACTTTCAGCGAAAAAAGTATGAGCCTACAATAATTCCTGATTCCTAACTCCTAACTCCTAATTTTTTATAAAAGAGCTTTTGCCATTTTTACGGTACGATAGTTTTCTTTAACGTCATGAACTCTAACGAATGAACAGCCGCAGAAAACCGCCTGTACGGTAGTAACAAGAGTTCCTTCAAGTCTCTGATCCGAAGGCAGCAGAAGGGTATTGCCGATAACCGATTTTCTTGAGCAACCCAGAAGAACAGGATAGCAAATATCAGTTATCTCTTTCAGCCTTTGCAGAACCTCCAGATTCATCTCATATGTTTTTCCGAAACCTATACCGGGGTCAAGAATTATCTTATCCTTCCTGATACCGGCGGACAATGCTTTATCTGCCGAATCCAAAAGATCGGCTTTGATATTACTCAAAAGGTCGGTATACTCTGCATTTTTCTTATTGTGCATAAGACAGCAGGCAGCATTGTACTTTGCAATAACATGAGCCATTTCCGGATCATATTTAAGCCCCCATATATCATTGATCAGGTCAGCGCCAATTTCAAGCGCTGCCTTTGCAACAGGTGACTTATATGTATCCACGGACAAAGGTATGTCGAAATGCTTTTTAATGCTTTCAATAACCGGAATAATTCTCCCGATTTCTTCCTCAGCAGATATCATTTCATACCCGGGTCTTGTTGATTCTCCGCCTATATCTATAATATCTGCGCCTTCATCTATCATTATTTCCGTGCGCTTCAAAGCCATATCAATATTGTTCCACTTTCCCCCATCGGAAAATGAATCCGGGGTCACATTAAGTATCCCCATTATATATGTGTTGTTTTTTGTATCAAATTCCCTGTTTCCTATCCTCACAGCCTCACCCCACTTTTTTAATTAGGAATTAGGAATCAGGAGTCAGGAGTCAGGAATTATTTATCGACTGATAGTTTTTTCGATTGCTATTGTTTTCTTAGTCGTTTCTGCTATAAGCTAATAACTGTAATCCATAAACCGGATTCCTAAAGAAGATAAAAAATCCAAGCCGCTACAGCTCAGAGCTCTGAACTCTGAGCTCTGAGCTATATTACAATATCACTGTTTTTGAGTTCTGCGCTCCAGTAGCACTCGTCATTGGCTTTACATGAAAAACAAAGTCTTGAAAGCTTATCTGCACGATAAAGTAAACTTTCAAGAAGATCACAGGATTTATCGCCGCCGTTTCTATGGTTTAGTATTGCATTACATATTTCAAGACGTTCCCTGCTTTCATAGCCGCAGTCTTTAAGGATAGTTTCAGCTATATCTGCACTTGCTTTATTATGAGGAATATTCTGTTCATACTGACTCACTCTGCCTATATCGTGGAGCAAAGCGGCGGCATATATTATATCTTTAGAAACAGATAGGTTTTGTTCAAAGGATAATATAAGCATAATCCTTGCAACATCAAGGAAATGCTGCATATTGTGACGGCAGAATTTTCTGTCTTTTTCAAGTACCTCAAGACGCTGCAAAAGTTCAATATAACGAGGATGTCTGTATATTTTAATATATCTGTTCAAATCCTGATCATCTCCATAAACTCTTTCTGTTTCTCAGGATCATTCTCAAAGCATCCTCTTTTCGCATAAGTAACTGTCTTGCTGCCCGGTTTTTTGATACCTCTCATAGTCATACACATATGCTCGGCCTCGATCATTACCATAACTCCCTTAGGCTTTAGATTCTGCCACAAAGCCTCTGCTATCTGTGTTGTGAGCTGTTCCTGTATCTGAGGTCTTCTTGCATAGACTTCAACTGTTCTTGCCAGCTTGCTCAGTCCTACGACCTTTCCGTCAGGTATATATGCAATATGAACCTTTCCGTAAAACGGCAGAAGATGATGTTCGCACGTTGAATAGAATGTTATATCTTTTTCGAGAACCATCTCGCTCCCTTCGGCGCTGAACTGCTTAGAAAGATGTTCCTCAGCATTACATCCAAGACCGCCGTATATTTCTTCACACATTCTTGCAACTCTGTCGGGGGTATCAAGAAGTCCCTCTCTTTCCGGGTCTTCTCCTATACCCTCAAGAAATAGTCTTACTGCTTCCTTTATTTTATTCTGATCCATAAAAAAATCCTCCCATGCAGTATATCATATTCCGTAACTGCACAGGAGAATAAAAGGTTTCAAGCCTTTGGTTTTTATGGTCCTTGAAGCAGCGGAATGCGGATCAGGAATCGCAAGTAAAACTTTTCGTTCCCATAACAACTTCCTGTTTATAGGACACTTAACGCTCCTGCTCCTACTCTGCATCATTATATTACCACATTTTCTCTCCAACGTCAACCGGCGCCGGCCCGGCGAGCCGCCGGTCCCTAAACGCGGGTATCGCTCCGCTTCGCATCCGCTCTGAACTCGCCGCTCAGGATTTACTGCCCGCGTATCAGGCTTCTTGA
>CACWRT010000006.1 GCA_902763365.1 uncultured Ruminococcus sp. | reverse complement strand
ACACAAACTCCCTACCCCTTATAAGTCCTGTAACCAAGATAAACAGCGGATTTTTGGTGAAAATGACAGTCAGGGTAGGGAGTTTAGGGAGTTTGAAGCCATAAATTCTATCCCGCTGATTTTTGGAAAAATCAGAAAAAATAGTATATATTATAGAGAATACAGCAGAAAAAACTTTTTGTTTTTGAAACTCCCTATTTCCCCTACCCCTGAATTATAGTAAACGACAAATATTTTTGCCGATACTTCACACTATCAGTTACATACGGGATATTTCTGTCTGTTCCATCTGAAATAGGGAGCAATTGCGCTGTCCGTTACAAGATACATTACACGAAGTCCCGTTACAGGGGTCGGGTCAATATGTCTCCAGCCCTGTTCGGTCTTCATTATACACCAGTTGTGAGGACCTCCGCCGGTGTACATATCTACCGCGTCATCTACCCTTATTACTTCATATCCGGATCTGTCAAGGAGATAATAAAGCAGCGCAGCGCGGTGGAAACAAGCGCCTCTGCGGTATTTGAGAATGTATACACAAAGATTCTCAAGAGTATCAGTCCTTACTGCAACATATCCCATACCATTTACATAGTTAAACAGGTTCTTTACATTCTTTCCCTTACTGAAAATTATATCATCTGCAATAGCGGGAAGGCTTGAGGTGTCTATGGTAGAATAATTTTTGGCAGTACCGAAAGCCATATTATAAAGATATCCGAGCTTTCCGCCGTAGTTTACGTAGTACCATCTGCCCTCACTCTTTATTACAGTAACCTTACTTCCCGAAGGAACGGTACATATGGTATTGCTTTTCCAGTTTGAATCCTTCTGCAATACGCTTGAAACAGTGGTTGCCTTTGCATTCGGATCATAAACGTCAACTCTGAGCTGCTTTTCCTTGTACATACCGGAGCCGTTTTTATCCTTTACACCTACACGAAGGAAATACCTTCCTGCTTCGGAAAAACTGAACTGCTGTGAAGTGGATTTCTTATAATCCCCCATATACGTCCAGTCCTTACCGTCGGCATGATAGGAATAGTGGTACTTTACAATACCGTTATTATTGGTTACCTTTGAAATAAGAGTTATTTTTTCTCCTGTTTTTGCTATAGTTTTATCTACGGAAGCAGATACGTTCAATTCAACGACATTGACAGTAAACTGCTTTTCCTTATAAGTACCGTTTCCTGTTTTATCCTTTGCGCCTACACGGAGATAATATGTTCCTACCTTGTCAAACTTGAATGTATGAACATTGTTATATGTATATCCGCCGTGATATTCCCAGTCCTTGCCCGGTTCATGTATAGAATAGTGATATCTTACAGCACCATTGGGGCAGGATGCCACTGCTCTCAGAGTTACCTCAGAGCCTACATAGCTTGTCGAAGAGCTTATGAAAGATTTATCAATACTGAAATTCTTTACCTCAACAGGAAAAGTTTTTTCCGTATATTTGCCGTCCATATCCTTTATGCCTATTCTGAGAGTATACTTACCCACTTTTGAAGGAAGCTTTATGGAAGTCTGAGAATTATAGACATATGTTGTATCAGGAAATTTCCAGCTGCCTGTTTCACCCTTATATGAATAAAGATATTTGTACGGCGCAGTTCCTCCGGATGCTTTTGCAGTAAGCTGTACAGTTCCGTTAATACCGATTTCCTTAGCGCTTGCAGTACTCCCCTCGAGTGAAACAGAGGCCGGATTCTTTTGATAAGACAACAGATCCATAATCGCTGACTGGGTATTGCCTCTTGCATCGGTCACTATGGCATTTATATGGTAAAATGCAGCGCCGTTTTCCGGTACTTTAAAATCCGCTGTCGGTGAATCAGATAATGCGGTTTTTTCAACAACGGTCTTTGCCGTAAGGTCTGACATAATAAAGCGATACTTATAAGGCTTTACACCGCCGGTAAAATCTGCTGTGGCTGTGACCGTCGTACCGGGAGTAACTCTCGTTTTACTGAGAGCAGAACCGTTATCCTGCAGCGGAAGAGCTTCTTTTACCATTATGTTTTTGCTCAGAGTTTCTTCATATCCGCTGTCATCCGAAACAGTTACTTTTATTGAATAATATCCCGGCTTATCAAATACTATATCAGCCGCCGGTAAGGAAGATGTATCGGACGAGATAACTTCCTTGTTTCTCCTGTTGGTGACCTGATAGGTGTATGTATATTCTCCGCCCCCGTTTTCTGTTGTTATTTCCGCGGCAACAGATTCGCCCTCAAATATTTCGGCAGCTGATACTGTCAGCGATGACACAGGCTGAAGTGAATATATTTCCGAACTTTCCTCCTGCGGCTGATCCGATACTTCGGCTGCGTTTGCGCATACAGCCGCTGAAAACGCCATAACAACAGACGCCGCAGCTGCACCAATGATCCTGTAAGCTTTTGACCTCATAATAACCTCCTGAATAATTTAAATTAATGATCGCACCGTGAAACTAAAATAAAAATATATACTCTGCGATACAGATACATAAATATCATATCACACTTATAAATTTTTATAAAGCACTATTTTAAAATATTTTAATTTTTTATGATTTACCGTGCAAAACCCGCACTATAAGCCATATTTATATTAAAATGATATTTTGACAAGTTTAAAAGAAAATTTGTCAAGAATACTTGACATTTTGAAAAGTATGTGTTATTATAATAATCACAGAACAGATAACTTGATTCAAGAGGTTTTTGAAATGGATAAAAAGGAGATTCTTGAACAAAATAAGAAAAAGCGTCGCAGCGAACTTGATGAGAGAGAACAAAAGATCTATAATGTTTCCTTTGGTCTTGGCGCTGTGGTTGTCGGAGTTCTGTGTCTGGTATTCAGTATATATCGTGCTATCAATTATCAGGCGTTTTATGAGTTTGTTTCAATAATAACAGGTTATCTTTGCACTACATTTATGTATCAGTTCAAAAATCTGAAAAGCATCCCCTATCTTATTGCAGGAATAGTAACAGGTACGGCTGCATTCGGCTGTCTTATCCTGTTCTTTATGGTGTGAACGATGAACGAGATAACTTTTAACAACAAGCTCAGAGTAGCCAGAGCCGAAAAAAGAATTTCACAGGGTGATCTTGCAGAACTGGTAGGAGTATCCCGTCAGACAATAAGCTCAATAGAAAATAATCAGTTTTGTCCGAGCGCCAAGCTTGCGCTGTTGCTTTGTATAGCATTGGACAAGAAATTTGAAGAACTGTTCTTTTTTGAATAAGCTTCTTCCCTTAAACAGTTTATAAGTTTTTTATCTTCATATACATTCCTCCTAAAAAAGCGGAAGTTCCCCGACCACACGGAAATGGTCGGGGAATTTTCGTTTTGTTTCATATACGCCCGCCTTTTTGTACTCAGTCTTTAGCGGCTGACTCACAAAAGGCGGGCAAAATTCTGATTTATATTCTGTATCACTATGACAGTCCGATAATTATTCTACATTATTAAGACATCTGTCACCGTTTTCAAGAGCAGCTATACCTGTTCTTGCCATTTCCATTATACCGAATGCTCTGAGTTCTTCCACAAGAGTATCTATCTCAAAGGGCGCTCCGCTTGCGCGGAATGTCATGGAATGTTCTCCTAAGTTTACGAGAGATGCATGATACTTTGAAGTTACCGCAAGTATATCGTTATTATTTTTTCCGTCCGCCAGTACCTTGACAAGTATAAGCTCGCTTGCCACAGAACCGTCATCGGGCAAAGCTTCAACATTCTTTACGTCAACTATCTTCATCATCTGGTTTATAAACTGCTCTACCTGATCATCGTCACCGCTGAGACGGATGGTCATTCTTGAGTATCCGTCCACTGCTGCGGGAGATACCGTCAGGCTGTCTATATTAAATCCTCTTCTTGAGATAAGGCTTGTTACTCTGAGGAGTACGCCGGGATGGTTAT
This sequence comes from uncultured Ruminococcus sp., assembly GCA_902763365.1. Classification (GTDB taxonomy): domain Bacteria; phylum Bacillota; class Clostridia; order Oscillospirales; family Acutalibacteraceae; genus UBA1213. The sequence goes on along the minus strand of CACWRT010000006.1, from coordinate 45,385 downwards.
GCACAAATAATCCTATGATCTGTTTATTTTCCACTTTTATCACTCCATTTCCGTTATAAGGTCATCCACGGTTTTTCCGGGAGGTATCATCGGCAGTACGTTTTCATCGGGAGATATACGGCAGTCTATAAGAACGGGCTTATCGTCCCCGAATGCCTGTGCAAGAACACTTTCTGCATCATCATCATTATGTATTCTCAGACCCTTTATACCGAACGCCTGAGCGACCTTTACAAAATCTGTTTTTCTGTGAGGATCTGTCTGAGAGAAGCGTCTGCCGTAGAAAAGCTTCTGCCACTGTCTTACCATTCCCAGAACAGTATTGTTAAGAACAATTATCTTTACATTAAGGTCATATGAGCATACTGTTGCAAGCTCGTTAAGATTCATATGGAAGCTTCCGTCACCTGTAAAAAGAACCACTCTTTTTTCGGGATGTGCAACTGCCGAGCCTATTGCTGCGCCCATACCGTAACCCATTGTGCCCAGTCCCCCGGAAGTACACCAGGTTCGCGGCTCTTCAAAGCGATACCTCTGTGACACCCACATCTGATGCTGACCTACATCTGTAACTATGATATCGCTGTCCTTAGTCAAAGCCCTTACTGCTTCTATAACATGATAGGGATGAGCATAATCATCTGATTTCGGAGTTTCTGTTACCTTACCCTGCTTTCCCCACTCACTAAGCTGAGCTATCCACTGAGGACGCTCTGTTTTTTCAACAGTATTTGTAAGCTCTCTCAAAGTATCCTTGAGATCTCCAAGTAAACAGCAGTCTATCTTGACATTCTTGTTTATTTCTGCCTTATCAATATCGAGCTGTATTATTCTTGCATCCTTGCCGAATTTTTCTCTGTCACCCGCAACACGGTCGGAGAATCTTGCGCCTACCGTAAGTATCAGGTCGCAGTTATCGGTAGCCTTGCCTGTTTCATATCCGCCGTGCATACCTATAGTACCCATATAGAGTCTGTGTGACTGGGGGAACCCGCCAAGACCCATTACGGAGCTTGCAACAGGGCAGTCAAGCTTCTCGGCAAGAGCTATAAGCTCCTTTGAAGCGTCGGCGCTTACAACGCCGCCGCCCATATATATCATGGGACATTTAGCAGTGCTGATAAGCTCACAGGCATAGAGAAAATCATTTTTGTCGGACATGAGGGGATTTTCGATTACAGCCGGAACTGTCTTTTCATATTCGCATACTGCGCCTGTAACGTCCTTGGGAATATCTATAAGTACGGGACCCTTTCTTCCGCTCATAGCGATCTTAAAAGCCTTTCTTATAACATTTGCAAGGTCTTTTACATCCTTTACAATGAAGTTATGTTTTGTAATAGGCATTGAGATACCGCAGATATCCACTTCCTGAAAGCTGTCACGGGCAAGAAGGTCGTTTGTTACATTACCTGTGATAGCCACCATTGGTATCGAATCCATATAAGCTGTAGCGATACCTGTAACAAGGTTAGTAGCGCCGGGACCTGAAGTTGCGATAACAACACCGCACTTACCTGTTGTTCTTGCATAGCCGTCTGCTGCATGGGCAGCCCCCTGCTCATGTGATGACAGAATATGGGTTATCCTGTCGCTGTACTTATAAAGTGCATCATAAATATTCAGAACAGCTCCGCCGGGATAGCCGAATACGGTATCCACACCCTGTTCAAGAAGGCACTCTGCAATGATCTCTGAACCGTTTAGTTTCATTTTTTATTCCTCCTGTTTTGTTTATTACTAAAAGTATCTTATGATATTATTTGACAGTTATCTTTATGGATTCGATAACAGGCTGTTTTTCTTTCTCGATAGTACCGTTATCATCTATCGGCTGTGCATCGGCTGCGATCTTATCAACAAATTCCATTCCGGAAGTCACATGACCGAATGCAGCATAATTTTCATCAAGAGTCGCTGCATGATCATCTGTCTGTACAATAAAGAACTGTGAGCTTGCGCTGTCCATTGACATACTGTTTCTTGCCATAGATATAACGCCTCTTTTATGAGATATCGGGTTATTCACACCGTTCTGAGCAAATTCGCCCTTGATTGTATGTTCTGCGCCGCCTGTGCCGTCACCTTTTGGATCGCCGCCCTGTATCATAAAGCCTTCCATTATTCTGTGGAAAGTAAGACCGTCATAGAATCCCGACTGCGCAAGAGTTACAAAATTCTGCACCGTCAGCGGCGCTGATTTCTGATCAAGCTCCACTGTTATTTTTCCGTAGTCTTTTACTGTTATATCAGCTATATAGGTTTTATCACTTTCGAGATCCACAAGAGAAAAATCCGACACCTGCGAAGGCTCGGCCGACTCCTGATATGATACAGCAGAAACCGTCTGATTTTCCGGTTCGTAACTGCCTGAACTGCTGCTGCCGTTACCGGGAACTCCCAAGACAAATATCAGCACCATCGCCGCAACAATAATTGCAACAAACACAGATATCATTACAATTGATACTACTTTTTCGTGTTTTTGCTGTTCAAGAAGCTTATCCGGGTCTTTTTTTACCGGCTTGCTGCCCTTTTTCTTTTTTTGCGCCATCATTAAATCTCCTTTTCATTTTTATACTTTGAACCTTTAGCTATAAGCTGTTTTATCATACCTTTTTATCATACCACACCCGAATACATTTATCAACTCATCATTTAATATAAAATCATAAATTTCCTACGCTCTCTGTCATCAGCATTGAGGAAGGCTTACACATAATGATATGATAAACAACTATATGCCGTGTACGCTTGAAGAGCTGGAGCGAAACAACAAAATATTTATAAATAATGTTATAAACAGTCGGAACGTGATAATATGAGCTATTATTGCTCGTTTGAATACAAGGAAGCTAAAAAAATGCTTGATTTATATGTTTTTGAGAAAAACAGCGGCAACAGAGCAATCGACACGGAACCGGGCTTCCGGTTCGGGGATATGCTTACAAACTATATCAAAGAATAAGGTGAGGATGTTATAATACTCGGAGCGTTCGGATGCGGAGCTTTCAAAAATCCTGCTGAGGTAGTTGCGGCGGCTTATCGTGAGATTATACAGGATTACCTTTATGATTTTAAAACAATAGAATTTGCAGTGTATTGTCCTCCCCGGCACGGCAGCGGTAATTATCATGCTTTTCAAAGGGCTTTCAGATAAGGAAACAGATCGGGAAATTATTTATTCCGTGAATCAAAAACAGAAAAGAGATCAGAACAGCCGCCCGGGTGGAAATCCGGGCGGCTGTTGCGTTTATACAGTATAATATCTCTGATTTTTGCTCTTCGGTTTATTTGGAATAGTCAAAGCAAGCTGTTTGCTTTCGATCATCGGCTTGACATATTTCTCCATGACATAAGCAATGGTCAGCCTGCCCTTGAAAAGCTCCTTTAATTCTGCGCGGCTTTTGGGAGTGCGGCAAAAGCTGAGAATTTCTTCCGAAACGGGGTCTGATACAGAACTGCTGAAACTGCGGCTATAAAGTGTTACCTTAAAAACACCTCTGTCGCTTTCAAATACCGGCTCAGGCAGACCGTATTCCTCCATAGCACTGATGATAGTAGGAATACCGCTGTAACGATTCTCGGTTTCTCCGAGTATTTCCATAGCGTTTGCAATGGCAGGATTTCGTGTATCTGCGGCAAACTTGCCAAGTCTGTCAATGGTCATTCTTCCGTAAAGACCGCCGGGGTTTTCTATTTCAAAGCGGTCGGTAAACATCCTGATAGTGATAGGCGCCGAATCGGTGTGTATGCTGTAATCCCTGTGGATAAGTGCGTTCAGGATAAGCTCTCTTATAGCAATTACGGGGTAATCAGTCCTATCGGCTCTTTTGCCTGTATCGGGGTCAATGATAGTGGCTGTTTTCATATTATTCCGCACAAAATGAATAGCATCGTTCAGCATCTGAACGAGATTGCCGTCTATTCTTTTGTTGTCGATGAATCTTTCTCCGACAGGACCTGTGCTGCTGATTTCCGTCCCGGGAACAGATACCGCAGTAATACAAAGCTGAGGAAAGAATGCCTGCGGATAAACAGAAAACAGCATAAGCCCTGCAAGTGTAGGTTTGCCGTCTTTCGTGAAGCTCTGCAAGCGACACAGATCTTCTGTCGGCAGTTCTGCAAGATTTGGCTTTTTAATTCTGAGCAGGTTCATATACAGTTCAAAAGCATTTGTCTGCATATCCTTCATGACGGCTCTTTCGGAAGTGCGCAGCTCGTCCTGTATCTTTTTTTTGAAGGCTTCAAAGCTGTAGACCTCGTATTCCGTCATCAGCCTGTCAGCGTCTCCGCAGCGTATATAAGAACCTTTCAAACGGCCGACACCGCTGTAAAAACAGGGCTTTTCTGTGTTCTCTATTTCTTTTATCTCCGCAGATACCACTGTTTTATTATCAATCTCGGCAACAGAGAACAGTGGTCTTATCACCGGTGTCATTTCAAGACATTGTGCCTCGACCTTTTTCATAAGATCAGCTGCATCATAAACGCCGCATACATTGTAGCTTTCGTTTTCGTCTATGCCGAAGATTATTACTCCTCCACCGGATTGATTCGAGAATGAAGAAAGGGTATCTCTCACCTTCGGGCAGCCCTTGCCGGCAGCTTTAACTTCTATTTTATTGCTTTCACTCTTGACGGATTGTATGTTTCTTATTAGTGCCACAAGCTCACTTTCAAGCATAATATCGCCTCCTGATTAAAATTATAAGCATTTTATTAGAATTTGTCAATGAAATATTCTTATAAAATATATCATGAGTCTAATAAAAGTCTTATAAATCGTTAAATTTTCTGATAAATTTTCTTTTTATGATTGAATAATCCATAATACGCAGGTTTAGAACGATGAAATATCCCCGGATCATTTCAATTATGAAAAACCGGGTATACCATTTTCAATTTAGTTTTCGAAGCCGAAATCCTGCACCCTAAGAGTACGGCAGTTTTCCGAGACAGTGCGCACAGTTCCTTGTGAAAATCCGTCAGTAGAATGTGCATCCACTTCCAAAGTCAGCTTGACTTCGCAGCCTTCACTTGCAGACAGATGTGTAATGACTTCCTCAAGGTATTTCTGCATATCCCGTATTATTCTTGTGTTGTCAAGAGTTACACTCATAAAGAAACGGGTATCTTTTTGTACCTGTGGCGGCTGTGGTTCCGGACCCGGTGCAGGTTCCGGAGTATATCCACATCCACTGGGAATGGGTGTAGTATCCGTGCCGCCTCCGGGCGGGACAGGAGGCTTTTTGTCTTCTGCCTGACGATCCTGATAGATCTGTTTCAAAGCACAGGGTACTTCTATTTTACACCAACGGTCGGATTTTTCATAGTCCGGCTGTTATTTTTTTAAAATTTCAGGGCTGCCGCTTTCTTAGTGCGACAGCCCCTCTTGCTTGTCTGAACTATCCGTTATTTTCGGAAAGTTGCTGATTATTCCGTTTGTTACACCTCCGACACAGCCTTTTGTGTTTATGCATCCCCCGACTGTTAACTTTTTTGCGTTTTTGAGGGATTGGTGAGGGGGTGTTATTTATCCCTCTAAACTGACTTCGATTTAAAAAATATCAATCATAATAATAGTAGAGGACACAACAAGGAATCAGGAGGTGAAGATCACGGAAAAACAAGCATTAATGATATATCACGGAAAGCCGACCGACATACTGCCGCTCGTTAACGGCAAAAACATTTTAACACAGATACAGCCGCACTCTCTGCATTGGTTTGCAGAAGATGCGGCCGAAAAACTTCTATTGGTTTGTTTTCTATGATATAAGAACATCCTGTAGAGCTTTACCGTTTTTTATGTGATAATTTAGTTCAAAAACGATGATCAATAGCCATTTTGTGAAGCACCATAAGCAGCTTGCTCCGCAGTAAATCCTTCAAACTCAAGCTGATCTATCAATTCAGATCGTGAGAATGAGGAAAAATTCAGATAGCTTTTTGCTTTCTTTGCTGCCTGCTCATTCCAGTCTGCTCCGCAGTTATCGGCTCCATATGTTGCTTCTTCTGTTGAGAAGCCTTCAAATTCAAGCTGTTCGATAAGCCCTTTATATGAAAATGACGAATATCTCAAATAACTCTTTGCTTTCTCAAGTGCATTTATTTTACCTGAGGAAATATTGCTCGATGGTTTATATCTGTAGGATTCTTCACTACTGCTTTCATTTGAATTTTCTTTTATTGTTTCAACAGACTGTTCACTTAATACGCTGCTTTCTTCAGCTGTTTTTCCTTTTGATCTTTCAATAGACAGTTCGGTTGAAGATTCATTTTTTTCACTTGTATTTAAACTTGATTCTTCGCTTTTGCTTTCTATAGAACTAAGAACAGAGTTGGCTCCTGATAAATCATTGGAATTCTCTTTCAGAGTTGAGCAAGAACACATACAAATACCAAATGAAAAAGCAAAAAGGAATGATAATAATTTTTTCATAATAATACCTTCCAATTATTTTTTTATATTTTATCATAGTATAATAATCTTTGTCAATATTTAATACCAATGCTGTGATAAAATGCTGTGATAAAAATAAGTCGTTTTATCACCATACTATAAAATAGACTATTATAACCATTGCAAATTTTCGGTATATTTCTCCTCAAAAAACAAATACTAACCTTGAATAAATTTGCAACAAAGGAGAAATAAACCATGCGTGCAACAGGAATCGTAAGACGTATAGACGATCTCGGCAGAGTCGTTATACCTAAGGAAATAAGACGTACACTGAAAATACGTGAGGGCGACCCCTCGCAGATAACATTGACACAAGAACACAGCTTTATTATGGCGATCAAGGATATTGCGGAAAGATTACATATTGGGGCATGAGGAACAGCCGCCCGGGTGAGAGTCCGGGCGGCTGCTGCGTTTTATACAGTGTAATATCTCTGATTTTTGCTCTTCGGTTTATCGGGAATAGTCAAAGCAAGTTGTTTGCTTTCGATCATAGGCTTTACATATCTTTCCATCACATAAGCAATGGTCAGCCTGCCCTTGAACAGCTCCTCCAATTCCGCACGGCTTTTCGGAGTGCGGCAGAAGCTGAGAATTTCTTCTGAAACAGGGTCGGAAACAGAACTGCTGAAACTGCGGTTATACAGCGTAACCTTGAAAATACCTCTGTCGCTTTCAAATACCGGCTCGGGCAGACCGTATTCCTCCATAGCGCTGACGATAGTAGGAATACCGCTGTAACGGTTCTCGGTTTCTCCGAGTATTTCCATAGCATTTGCAATGGCGGGATTACGGGTATCTGCGGCAAATTTGCCAAGTCTGTCAATGGTCATTCTGCCGTAAAGACCGCCGGGATTTTCTATTTCAAAGCGGTCGGTAAACATCCTGATAGTGATAGGCGCAGAATCGGTGTGTATACTGTAGTCTCTGTGGATAAGTGCGTTCAGGATAAGCTCTCTGATTGCAATTACGGGGTAGTCTGTCCTGTCAGCTCTTTTGCCCGTATCGGGGTCAATGATAGTGGCGTTTTTCATATTGTTCCGCACAAAATGAAGGGCATCGTTCAGCATCTGAACGAGATTGCCGTCTATTCTTTTGTTATCTATGAATCTTTCTCCAACAGGACCTGTACTGCTTATTTCCGTACCGGGAACAGATACCGCCGTAATACAAAGCTGCGGAAAGAATGCCTGCGGATAGATCGAAAACAACATAAGCCCTGCAAGTGTCGGCTTACCGTCTTCCGTGAAGCTCTGTAAACGGCACAGGTCTTCTGTCGGCAGCTCTGCAAGGTTTGGCTTTTTCGTTCTTAGCAGATTCATATACAGTTCAAATGCATTTGTCTGCATATCCTTCATAACCGCTCTTTCGGAAGTACGCAGCTCGTCCTGTATCTTTTTCTTGAAGGCTTCAAAGCTGTAGACCTCGTATTCCGTCATCAGCCTGTCAGCATCTCCGCAGCGTATATATGAGCCTTTCAAGCGACCCACCCCACTGTAAAAGCAGGGCTTTTCTGTGTTTTCAATCTCCTTTATCTCCGCAGATATCACTGTTTTATTATCAATCTCGGCAACAGAAAACAACGGTCTTATCACCGGTGTCATTTCAAGGCATTGTGCCTCGACCTTCTTCATCAGGTCGGCTGCATCATAAACGCCGCAAACATTGTAGTTTTCGTTTTCGTCTATGCCGAATATTATTACTCCACCGCCGGACTGATTTGAAAATGAGGAAAGGGTATCTCTCACCTTAGGGCAGCCCTTGCCGGCAGCTTTGACTTCTATTTTATTGCTTTCACTCTTGACAGATTGTATGTTTCTTATCAATGCCACAAGCTCGCTTTCAAGCATAGTATCGCCTCCTGATTAAAATTATAAGCATTTTATTAGAATTTGTCAACACGATATTCTTATAAAATGTATTATCAGTCTAATAAAAGTCTTATAAATTGTCAGGTTGTCTGATAAATTTTCTTTTTATGATCAAATTATCAATAATACGCAGGTTTATATAACGCTAGCAGCAAGCTTAATATCACGCGAAATCTCCGAATATACCCTTATCTCCTGATTTTTACCATTTCTTAGTAAGCATATTGTTACCCTTTTACCAACTTAGTGAGATTCGGAGGGCAATTATTCAGAAACCATTGCTTGAAGCTGAGATAACATTGTTCATCCCAATCAGAGGTCAGATACAAGATTTCATCGTTAAAAGAAAACGATTCCTTCCAGTATTTTTTGGCAATGTATTCTCTATTGAAAAATGCATTGTTTATACCAAAATAATCTTTACTTCGTTCCGGCGAGCTTAGCGCACGTATGGTATAAGCATGGAATGCATAATTACTTTGCTCAAGCGCCCTCATGCAATCCCTTACCTTTATGCTCCACTGGGAATTTACAGATTCTGCCTGCGATAATATTTCAGGATCTTCATCCTTCTCTAAAGTATCTGATCCTACATTATCATCTACGTATTTGGACATTATATCGTCATTAATTATTTCTGATTTTAACTCGCGGACACGTTCGTTCCATCTTTTCAGCTTTTTCCTATTGTTTCTGAATTCTCTGCTGATCTTCAGAAATTTGTCTTCATCATCAATATCAATGGCTGCAGACATTCTGTCGGATTCTGTCTTAATGATCTGTGCAAGTATATTTTCGATCTCGGAAAAACTTGTTTCTAATTTATCTTTTGTTTGACTCATGATCTGTTACCTCTATAATAATTTGTTAAAAAATCCAAGCTCCGGATTCTCCGGTGTACCCACGACAGATGCCCTGTCAAGAAAACAGTTGAATCTCTCACAGGATGTTTCCGGCAAAAGTGTGCAGTCATGGCAAGCGGAATAATTCAGGTTTTTATATCCTTGTCTTGTCGAGGATATGCAAAGTGGATCACCGCTGCACCATGAAGCTCGTTCAAGCATACTGTCCATTATCTTTTCAAATACATCGCTGTTGTGTGCTATGCTGATAAGTCCCCCGAGACTGCAATCGCTGTCGGATGAGGAAACATATATCAGCACACCGCACATTTTGATCTCATCAGTCCGGGCATCTGTTTCAGAATATATTTTTTCTCTTATCGAAGCGGCACTGTAACCGCAAACATTTGATATCTCTCTGATAAAAAGATGTGCGAAAGTATGAAGCAGAACATATGTCTCTGAAAAACCATCGAACCGGAAATTACTTTCCTGCAAAGCTTTTCTCATTCTTCTGTATCTTGACCTGTTAACCTTTGCCCAAGCTTTGATCTTTTCATTATTGAACCTGATAAAGATACCTTCTCCGGTAAGTTCAACAGCCGGGAGCCATTTCTTCGGGTACTGCGAAAGCGGCACAATATTATCATCATCTCTTGTTATGCGTGTAAAACCGATCAGTGCCTGCGTTACAGTCAATCTGTCTACTATAGCGATCTGATCAATATTTTCTCTGTATTTGTCGGGCACATCAGAGGAATAAGACGAGAAGCTTCCTGAATCGCTGTTTTCTTCATTAGATAAAACGGCATATTCGTCCTCACAGACAGATACTTCTGTCCTATTTGATCTTTCTGTCAGAGTTCTTTTTACAGCGTTCCACGACCGCATAATTTCTTCATCTGAAAGCTCGTCATTATGCATGGAATCTCTGACAGACGAAGGTATCCTGGTTTCATCCATATTGATAAGCATATCATAGCTCTTCTTCATAAAAACGACCGCTTCTCTGCTCCAAGGCGGTATCAGAAGCGCAGCTCTTGTGACAGGAAAATATACTCCCGATGCTGTACGCAGACGGGTTATCATTGTTTCTGAACAGCCATAGGATGCCCTGTTAAGAGGGTCTTTGAAATGCGGAAATTTACAGGTGCATTTTCTTGATTCAAGAGCTTTTCCTGAAAAAGCCTGAACCATACCTCTTCTCGCCTTACATTCAGCACATTCCAGCATCAGGCTGTCTATGTCAGTGCGGTTATAGACATTGATCATTTTGATACGGGGTGCAAGTTTGCCCGATTGACAGGGTTGACCGTTATGTACCCACCAATCGTAAGGAAAATCGTCTAAATGTCCCCGCCGGCATACAACAACAAATCGTGAAGCTGTCAGATCATTTTTACACTGAGGGCATTTATGTCTTTGCCTGATATCAAGCTCATTGATATCGTAGATATTGCCGCACCTTGAACAGTGAAGCTTTTCGGGAAATATGTATGATGGTACATCCTTGCTCTTTGAAAAGCTGTTGACGCTTTTCGTTGTCCTCGGCATAAGGAAATAATCAACACCTGTAATTACGGACAGGTTTTCATTATAAAGCTGTCTTTTTTCTACTTCCTCGTAATTACCCGGATTATAGTCCCAATCGTCCGTTGAAGCGATTATCACTGTATCATCCTTGAAATCGACCATTGCACCGACTCCGAATGTAGTTATCATCTGGGTCTTGCGGATATCGCCGACCGATATTTTTTCATTGGTGAATTTGGAAATACCATTGCTTTTTTCACTTTGTTTTTTTCTGAAATTTGGTCTTGGCATCGGTACTCCTCCTATCGCTTAGTGAAATAAATACTAACGGAAGACTCAACATTTCTGACGGAATTAAGAACTGTTGGTATGTCCGAACCGTTCTGATTTTCTCCGCTTCTGAGAAGCGCTTTATCTTCGTCATGATAATCAGAAAATACAAGCCTGTCCGGTATACTGTCACACAGTTCCTTCCAGCAGTCAAGATAATAGTCAAGCCACTCCTCAGCATACTCTGCCTGCCATGGTTCTATGTCATTTACTCTCTTAATGATCTGTTCCTTTATATTCTGTATATTATTATCGTCACGGTCAAATCGTGATGCACCCTCATTTGGATTATATTTTGAAATGGTATGCCGTATAATTGCCATCATTGCACTGTGCAGAGCTTTTTCTATTGCTCGGGGTGAATATGATGTCACACTTGTAGCCTCGACATATTTATAAAATGTTTTATGATAGTAAATAAACTGTTCAAAAAAGGATTTATCCCTTGAACGCATATTATTGTAAATTGTAATGACCAGACCGGGGTTGGAACGTCCCACACGGCTTGTTGCCTGGATATATTCAGAATTTGATTTCGGCTGACCGTATACACACATAACACCTAATCTGTCAATATCTATGCCCACAGACAGCATGTTCGATGCCATAATATAGTCGTAACAATCCTCACTTGTGCATCTTACATCCAATCTGTCAAGAATACTTTTTATCTCAGCTGAACCGTTACGGCTTGTCAGTTCATTGTTTTTCATAAAAGGTGGAATATCTTTTACAGACAGTCCTGCCTTTTGCGCCTCTTCACCGAATTTATATGTTACAAGATACTTTACCTCGGAAAGGATTCGGTCTGAAACGATAATAGAATTAGAGCCCAATTCTTTCAGAGAATTGAAATATCCAACATATGTATAAAACTGGTCTATTACATTTGTATCCAGTCCCTGCTTTTTATAAAGGTACTTCATATAAGTCAGTACCCCGAAAATCTTTATCAGCATTTCCGATGTACCTGAACCTATGGAACATATTCCTATGTATGTACGGGCTGATCTTTTTTCTTCACTTGCCTGTACAGAAAAGAAGGAATCATCATATGATAATCCGTTCGGCGGAAATTGTATCATATTACGATCGTAAATAGTTTTTATTTGCTCATCCGCATTTTTCACAGTAGCTGTTGATGCAATGATCTTCGGTGATCTGCCATAATGACGGCAGATATGCTCAACAGCCATTTCATATATACCCGCTAAAGAACCTAAAGGTCCTGAAATAAGGTGAAGTTCATCCTGTATGATAAGCTCCGGCGGTTTACAGCCGTTTTCGCCCAGCAGACTGCCGGACTTTTCCTCCCAGGTTATTCTCGCAAATTTATCAACAGTACTGAGTACGAATGTTGGAGCGATCTTATATATATCTTCATCGATCACATATATCGGAAGGTGTCCGGAGAATTCACATCCGGGATTATTACAGCATGAAATATTCATCATACCGTCCTGTACGAAATATCCGCCGATACCTATTTCCGCACCGCACCAAGGACAGCTTGTTATCTGCATGGGATTTGCTTCATATTGCGGAACGGAATTGATTTCCCTGATCTTTTGAAGTGTTTCCTCTGCATCCTTTGTATGATTTGGCGTCATTCCCGAGCCGATCCATAAACCAATGGATATTTCATCCCCGGGAATATGGTATTTCTTTCTCATGTATTCACAGGCACAGATCAGGGCAGACGCTCTTTGAAACTGCTGTATTGTCAGGAGCCGCAGGGTATAACGCATTAAAACTGCAACACCGTTTATATCCTCTCCCTTGCCGGAAAGTCTTCTGTAAAAAATCGAAAACGCAGATAATCCAAGATAAGCCTCTGTTTTACCGCCGCCTGTCGGGAACCACAGAAGATCAACATTATCTCTGAAAGGAGAGTTTTCTTCTGCTATATCCGGTATGATTTGCAAGATATATGCAAGCTGAAACGGGTACCAGCAAACTGTTTCTTCACTGCAATGTTTTGTTTTTATTCTTTGAAGCAGCATTGCTTCATTCATATACAGAAAGGATCTCCATGCAGTATCATTATTTCCGAGCGTTTGCACACCGTTTTTCAGACGAGTGATACATTTCTCGATATTTGAAAATGTAATTTCTGATGAATCAGAATAACGATTTATTATCTGATCGTTTTTCTGCAATTCCTGATACCAGTTCCTGTATTGATCGATAAATCCGTCAAGCTGAACGCAGGCGGTTTTTCTGTCAGCATTTTTCCAGTATGACATATAAAGATATCCACAGTTATCAAGTAGTCCCGGCATCATCTGCTTCATTCTGTAAAATGGGATAAAGCTGCTTTTTATCTCTTTTATGATACCATGTTCTTCGGTATGAATTGTTGAGCATCCGTGTCCGTAGGAATAGTTTCTGACAGAATCATAAAGCATTTCGTTTTTTTCTTCTTCTGCCGACCGATGACCTCTTTGACTATAGATAGGAATAAAACAATTTTTGCTTTTTAGCGACAGCTCGCATTGAAAAAGTGCCGATGCACAGCTTTCATCTTTTTTACTGCTGTCAACATTATTATTCAGAACAGATATTGTTGCAAGTACACTTCCGTCTTTATTGATCCTTCTGACATTCATCATTACAGAAACATCACTGTAGTTATTATCGGATATGAGTCTGACATTGCAAACTCTTCCGGGAACAGTAGTATTTGAAGAAAACTGCTTTGCTTCTCTCTTATATGTACACTCGAACCTTGTCTCTTCTGTACCGCTTTCATCAAAAGTTCTATGGTATACTGAATAAGAGAAAACGACCTCCAGTTCATCTCCCGGAACGGCTGAAAATGATATTCCCATAGAAGACGGCTTAAAAACACTTTGATTTATCACACCATCATCATTCTGCTTTTCATCCTCAAACAGTTCCTCGTTATTTTCCGGACCGGATTGTTCTCCGCCGCCTGACTTTTGCTGACCCCAAAGTACACCTATCGAATAACGGCTCAGAGGGGACTCGGATTCAATAATCTCGTTTTCCTGTACAGGTCCGATAAGGCTGACTTTCAGATGGGAAGCTATATCGTCAATGGCATCATAGTATTTTTTGAAAGTTGTCATTTCACTTCCTCTTTTCAAAAACAAGTTTTGCAAGTCCTGTGATCTGTATACCGTATACTATCCTTGACTTCTGGAATTCAAGGGGGACATTTTTATCAAATTTTGTCAACAGTTCTGATGTTATATCGCTGACATACAGGTTATCCAGACTATCAGGCATATTATATTTATAATCTGTAGATTGTATTCCGGCAAGAAGTTCATTTTCCATTTTAGCCGAAAGTGTTCCGATCTTTATGCCATTATGCACGATATCATACTTGCCGTCAGATGAACGTACAGCCGTCAGCTTATCATATATTCTGACATTGCCGCTGATATATTCCTGCAAGTCAATACAGTCATTAAAGTTTCCGGAAACAAAAGAATTGCTGTCTATATCTCCGTTCAGCCCCACAGCAATGCATTTGCAGAACGTATTTCGTTTGGAATAAAGATTATGACATCCGGTTTCGATAACACGTCCCGGTATCGGCTGCTTGAAATAATGCACATTTTTCTTCATTACTACAAACTGATTTTTTGGTCTTGTCAGAGCGACATATCTCACTCTTGCTTCTTCTGCACTTTTTTCAGAATGATCGATCTTTGATTTTATCAAAATAACACGATCAAATTCGCTGCCCTTGGCTTTATGTATAGTTGATACTGTAAGCAATGGTGATTTTTCACAAAAGCTTTCTGGAATATTTCCCGGAATACTCAGTGCAGAGATCAGCTTTGAAATCCCTATAGATGAGGTATCACGGCTGCCGGACAGTTTGCAAAGCTGCTGCCATAACATTTCCGAATCCGACCGGAAACCGCACCTGAAATCAAATCTTTCTATAAAGGTCTTTTTCGATATTGAATCGTTACAATAATCCCAGAAAATATCTGCCATCCATTTAGGAAGAGGTTTCGTATTGTTTACTCCCCTGTTAAGTGTATGCGGTATTCCATTTTTACACAGAACGCTGCTGATATACTCGGCTTCTCCGTTATTTCTGCAAAGGATAGCTGTTGAGGTTGAAGGAGTACCGCTGAGTGATTTTATGTATTTTTCAATTTTTATATTTTCAGAATAACTATCCATAACCTCTTGGGCATAGCTGTTTTGTTCACCGATCGATTTATGAAGCAGCACCTGACGCATATCATACGATTTTTCAGCCAGTTCCTGACATTGCCTTCTGTTGACAATTATTTCATACCTTTGCATATCTTCCGGAAATTGCTTTTCAGCTCGTTTATAGAATTCTACACTGTCAAGCATTACATCCTTGTCGGCAGAGTAATCATAAATAGACTGACATCTGTCTCCGGCAAGAAGATATCCGCATTCAAGATTTTTTAGAATGTTCAGAACCATTTCTGCACGTTCATTCACAAGATCCTGTATCTCGTCAACAATAAAATAGCTGATTCCCTCAAAATCCTCACTGCTGATATACCTGTTGAACAATCGTATTCTTTCGTTATAATCATATCCCGAAAAATCTTCTTTTATAACGCCCTGTTCCTTCATTTCCATGAGAAAATAAGTTGCATAGGAATCGAATGTCAAGACACAAATATTCTGTGCCGATGGAGGTATTTTTCCTTCTGTAACAGCCTGCTCAATTTTTCTTTCGACTACGCCTTTAGCGGAACGTGTGTAGCACAGTATATATATTTCATCAGCAGGGCAAAGGTTACCCGAAAGAATGTAGATCAGTCTTTGGATAATCGTATATGTTTTTCCGGTACCCGGACC
This sequence comes from uncultured Ruminococcus sp., assembly GCA_902763365.1. Classification (GTDB taxonomy): domain Bacteria; phylum Bacillota; class Clostridia; order Oscillospirales; family Acutalibacteraceae; genus UBA1213. The sequence goes on along the minus strand of CACWRT010000006.1, from coordinate 29,513 downwards.
CGAATTAAGAATAATATGCGAGTCAATAGGTGCCTGAATAATACATCGTGAATCCTGTATTTCTGTATAAGAGTATGTTGGTGTGTCAGAATTATTTACAGCGACCGGCTCCGCAGGAGGTATGTACTTTTTAGGTTCTTCCTCTGTTTCGGGGGATTTGTCATGAGCAAATTCTACGGTATCATCGTTAAGTCTTATACCGATCATGTCCATAAACTGACGCAGATCATCTTCTTCCTGTGTATCTTTCTCAGGAACAGCTTCTCTGCTTATAGCTTTGAAATTTTGCGCCTTACTGCATTTTTTGTAACTATCACATAATATATTTTCACATCTGTTTTCCCAAATCATATTGCCATTTTTAAATACAGGTCCGTATGATATTTCTCCGCTTCTGTCAAGGGAACATTGTACAGTACCATTTACAAGCTGCTCCTGAGCATTATTTAATGGTATACGGTTCAGAATGCCTGAATGCTTGGCTTTTATTTCTTTGAGTCTTTTTGCACCGACTATTTTTTCAGTATACTGCTTATCACGGCGCAGATCTTTGTATTTTCTTATGTATATATTTGAAGAAATATTAATATTCGAGTTGATCATTTTTCTATTCCTCAATGTCTTTCAGATCATAATAAAACCGCAGTTTGTTAATGTCCTTATTTACACAATAACTGCTCCCCATATGTTCGTTTGTAACAGCTACTCTTGCAATCTGATCCATTCCTATCTTAACGATCAGTTTAAGCATTTCGTTAAGAAAACCCTTTGTTTTTACTGAAAACGTACAGTACCGATTTTTACCTGTTGAATCAGTGAAAATAAAATGTGCATCTGTGGCATCTGTTGTCAGCGAAAAGGACAGATATTCACTTTCATCGCCGACCTTGTTTTCATCCTTCATAAGTACGGGGTAGGTTTCCCCGTCACTAAGCAGGATACATATATCATCAGCAAGTCTGAATTCACAATTTACTGCTGAGGTGATCGCTGCGCCCTTTGCAACCATCCACTGATATTGGTCATCGAAAATGATTTTTTCCGGTTCAAAACAGGAATTAATTATTTCCGCAAAGGGTCTTAGTCCGCTTGACCCGCCGGCGAGTATGACCTTATCAATATTTTCCGGACTGACGTTTGCTTTTTGCATGACCTTGGAAATTGCATCTACAACATTTCTTGTTATTGAGGGTGTAATAATATCGGAAAAGGTATCATAGTCGATCTCCACAGGCTTGGCACCCTCGCCTAATGTTATAGTATAATCATCGTATCGCGAAAAATCTATCTTCATTCGTTCGATCTCGTTCATCAGCTTGTCTTTTCTTTTGGAGTCAAGCTCTTCAAAGGAAATATCCGGATAGATTTTTGGCATAAGTCGGAGCGCAAGCTCCCTGTCAATATCATCTCCGCCGAATTTCATACCATATACAGAATCCTCATAGACCCTTTTTTGTTTCAGGTCAAGTATACTAAGATCAAGTGTACCTCCGCCGAAATCTATGACCATTACCTTTGAATATGCCTTTATTTCCATTACTTTGGAAATATATGCGGCGGAGGATTCACTTACAAAGCCCTTTACATTTATTCCGACGGCTTTAGCGGCTTCAAGCATATCAGTTCTTGCCTCCGGCGAAAAATCTACCGGTATGGATAAAACAGCATTTTGGAAATCCGGACGGATCTTCTGAACCGTTTCCTTTACATGGTTAAGAAACATAGCGGCAAGCCTTTTTCCGTTATACCTTGTACCGTTTACAACTATTTCTTCATCTGTACCCAAAAGGGATTTAAATGAAGTTATGATTCTGTACTGCCCCGCAAGATCGTTTATATGTTCCTTGACTTCTCTGCCAAATTTAAAATCATTCTGCTTTGTTTGTGAAATTGCAATGCAGGAGCTGAACGGCTGAATATCTTTTCCGTCAGTGCCGAAGCCTGCTTCTCTTTTGCCCACACCTTTTTCATAATTATATAAATATACGGAAGTATTTGTTGTACCGAAATCAATTCCGTAATATGCACCGTTTTCCATTATCTGTTCTCCTTAAAATCAATACCGTTTCTTTCAAGTGTCCTGAACATCTTTTTTATGATAGCCTGTAATGAGGCAAAATTATCCTCACTGACATCTGAAAATTCATATTCAAGCCAATCCTCATACAAGTATATGAATGCCTTTTTCAGCTCCGAACGTATTTTTTCCGCTTCCAGTGATTCCTCTCTGCTGTTGATGGAATATGCTTCTTTCAGTTTTTCTTCAAGCTCTGCATTCTTTGCTTCCAGTTCTTTAGCTTTTTTTATTGCACCTTCGCATTTGCTTACTGAAGCAGAATTTTTCTCTCTTAATTCTGCGATAAGACTGTCTTGTTCAGTTATCTTTTTTTCTGCTTCAGAAAACCTTGACCTGAGCCTGTCACATTCGGCGGCTTTTTCACGGTCATCATTAGCTTTTGCAAGCATTTCCGCTACAGACTTAATAACGCTGTCGGCAGAAGTATTTACAGCGGATATAACATCTTCTATTGTTTTCCTTGCGATAACTTCAGGCATATTTCCCGGAAAAGCAATACATTTATCTGCTTCATTATCTATATTTATTTCAGATGAACCTGGTTCATTCACAGGTACAGTTTTTTCAGAAGCAGATATAGTTTTCTGTGATAAAGCTGAATCCTCTTTTTTCTCTGATTTGGTTAGCAGGGGAGCTTTTTGTTCCTTTATTTCCGTCTTGGCAGATGAATCTGCGTTTGGTATATCTATATGATTTTTCTCAGCCCATTGTGTAATAAGGGCAAGATATTTTGACCGTAATATATCCGGATAAATCTTATTTGTAATACTCCATATATTACCTATTGCATATTCACTGACACCGGAGTAATCAAGCAAGTACAAGCCGCCTTCTGAATTTACGACAAACGCTCTGAATTTATTCATTAACGTATCTAACGAAAAAGCTGCCTGGGCTGCTAAAGATATCATTATCGGAAGCTGCGTTGAAGAACAGGCTATTTCTCTGTTGTTTTTCAAGATAGATTCAGCCGCAGCTAAGAACTTACCAAGCATATTGTTTTTATTCTGCTGATTGTTTTCTTTTTGATATACTTCTATAATAAGATCCAACATCTCATAAACAACCTCATCTGAAACAGAACCATCTGCGGTGAGAACAGAGAAAAATTCCCTCGACACGCCTTCTGTAAATCTTGCAAGCTGCTTTGCTGCATAAGTTGTTTCCTCACTGACAGCAAGTTCCTTCAACAGAATTGCAGCATTGACTGTCTGCTCCTTGTTGAGCTTATTCTTGTTGTTCTTATATTTATGATATAGTTCCTCGAGTTTTTCTTTGATTTCAACTTTGTTTTCCATAAGTATTCTCCCTGTTTACTTAATTATTTCTATCATATCATTTCCGATATTACAGTATTTCATTACTTTTTCTGTAATTGTTTCTAATTCCGACATACTGTTTATCCGCATTACCTGCAATCCGTTTGAAAGCTTTTCATACCCGCTTATCGGGGCGGGCTGACGGCAGAATACTTTTTTGCCATTCAGGGCAATATCACTTTTGGCTATCCTTGCCATTGCAAAGGGTTTGCAGCTTATAGCAAATTCACAGATTTTTATAAGTGCATCAGATATATCAAATGCATCCTCATTTCTTCCGTTCAGCTTAAGTTTTACACCTGACGGTACAGTATCTGATTTTACTGGCGGTTCATAACTCTGTATTGTTTTCTTTGGATCACTGCTTATCTCATGCACTTTTATGGGATCATCCGCTGTTTTCTCTGTTTCTCCTTTATATACGAAATAACCTTCCTCTATTTCTTTAAGATCATTGCTTTCCAACATCAACAGTTCTATCTCATCTTCATCAATTCCGATGATATTCTTTTTTGCAAGCAGTGTCTTTACTTCATATGCTCCGAAACCGTCACGGTATTCCAGAGAATTGCTGTTGTCCTTTATTACAGACAATATCTCATTCATTAGTTTTGCTTCATCAGGAACAGCGATTTTTTCGGAATCTGTTTCCGGCTGAATGGCAATTTCCGGTGCGGAACTTACTTCCGGAACATGCTCAGCTTCATTTGCTTCACATAACTCTGTAACCTCGCTTGATGTATATGAATTATCAGGTAATTCCGGCACCTGAGATATTTGTATGGTCGGGTCAGGTATCATATCATTAATTGACACAGACGTATTGTTCGATTTATTATCTGGTAAAATAGTTTTGTCTATTGTGTAATACAGTCTTCCTACATTAATGAATATATCCTCTGTCATCAGCATCTTAATGATTTCGAAGATACTGATATCTTGTTTGTAATACTCCTTTAGTATTTCATTTATAATCATATTATTGAATCCACCGCTTGAATTACTCTTTTCAACAATTTCAGGTGAATCACTCATCATTATTTCTATGATTGCTTCTTTAAGATCAAATGGTTTTGATGTATCGGGCTTAAAATGTTCTGTATTATTTTCTCCTGCAGAATCTGTTTCTGTTTGTTTACCATCAGATACATCTTTTATACCCGAATCGTTATCAGAAGGATATTTGTCAACTTCAGGTGTAGAAGAATAATTGATTACCATATCTTCCGGTCTGATAGAACATTGCTTTAGGATACTGTTTACACGATTGATAATGACATCTGTTGCAAGTATGCCTTCTAAATAAAAATCAGGTGCTATTTTTATTTCCTTTTGCAATTTGAATTTGTGTGCTTCATCCGTAAAACCAAAATACTGTTTTTTAATACTTTCTTTTATAAAATCCGTATAGTTACCATCATGATACAAAGCAGTTACAAATTTTTTGTATAGATCTCTCCAATTAGCAACACTATAACTGACTCCTTTTAGTATAAATCCAGTCGGAACAGATTTGGAAGATTTATTGATTGTTATCGGCTGCTCTGAGTCCGGAAAATGTATAGATGCCGTTTTTTCAAGATTCGTGTTTTGAGAATTTGTTTTTTCTTTTATGCCGGCAAATTCAGCAAGCGCATCTAATGCCTGACTGAATTCGTGATCTCGCCTTTCATCGGCATCAAGAAACTCAGTATTACAGTTAAGCATACGGATGATACCGATAAGCTCATTTTTTGATCCGGAAGGCAGCAGTGTACGGCTTGCCTTGAAAACTTTCTTATACAGGTTCTCGATACTGTGAAGGTTTGAAATATAATGTTCTGCCTTTTCCTGTGATACATTAGAATTTGTCATCAGCCATTTCTTAAAGTCATTTTCGTATGTGGTATCATACGCATCTTCTTTCGTTTCAGAAGCTATCGTTTTATTATCATTCGGATTTGCTTCAAAAGCTGAAAGAATAATCGGATTAAACTGCTCTATTGTTTTCTTGTAAGCTACACACAACGATTCGTATTCACGAAGTTTCTTTCTGAGATCTCTGACATCTTGCTGTATCTGATCAAATTCATCTTCATCATCAATATCGGCAGCCTTATTGCTAACACTTCTGCTTTTTTGAAGATCACTTTGTATTGTTTCTGCAGCTTTTTGGACATATGCGAATATGGTATCCTTAGAAAATAATTTTATATCATTTTCATTCGGAATTGGAATAATGCCAGGAGATAAATGATCTGAGTCTATACATAGCCTATTTAACAAACGGATATTATTAAGAGTACTGATAAGATCATCAACGGAAACTGTATCTGATTCAATATAACTCAAATAATCTTTTTGAAATTTTGAATAAGCATGGGTTATTATTCCTGTCAATTCATTAATACTGTTTTCAACATCATGTCTGATAGTATCAAGTTCTTTTTGTAACTGCAAAGTATCCATCTTACTTTACCTTTCCTCACTTCAAGCTAAAATACAATATAAATTATCAAATTCTTACAAAACATCGGCATTTTACATAAATATATTATACATCACATATTTCTATTGTGCAATAACGTTTTTTTGTTATTTCAAAAAATCATCTAATAATGTCACAAATTTGTATATGCACTGCTTGACCAAAATCATTCGTCGTGATAGAATATATTTGTAATTATTGCTATAGTTTTTGAATGTATGTATTCAATATATACAGCAGTTCAAACATTTGTTCTCCAAATGGAGTTTATATTAGTTAATTTGGTTTCTGTTTTCATTTTTAACAAGATTATTAAACAGATACCATTATACAAATAAGGTGATGAAATTGAGGATAGATAAAAAGATTGGATTCTGGAAAACAAAGCTTCTGGATCTTGGAAAAAAGAATAAACTGATTCATTCTCCTCTTCCGAAATCTGCAAAACGCATTTCAAGAACAAGCCTGATTATTGAAAAACCTGATTCAAAAGAAGTGTGGAATATACTATACAAAAAAGAACATAGCATCCAATTTGCTGTAAATATAAAACCAGATACAAATAATTCTTCTGAAGAACCTAAAACAGAGGGAACACTCTTTCCGAACGGTTATAAAACAAATCAGCCTGTTTCAGAAGCCTGCAAGACATTATTAACATTAAAAAACAAAGCAAGGGTCTATATGGAAAATAAGGGCATGAATGCTTTATATATGGCTTTCGGTTTTTTGAATTGGCAGGAAAATGGTGCAGAAGGAGATGAATTGAGATCTCCGTTGGTTCTATTGCCCGTCACTATATCACAGGACAGTATAATATCACCTGTTGTGATCACAAAAACTGACGATGACCCTTTAGGAAATAATGCATTGCAGCAGCGCCTGAAAAAAGATTTTGATATAGAGATACCTGATTTTGATGCTGAAGAAAACTTAAATACATATTTGAAAAAAATACAGAATATATGCAGTTCTCATCATCTCGGCTGGAATGTAGAAATGAATACGGTTCAGATTATGATGGTAAGTTACCTGAAAATGGCCGTATACAACGATATGGAAAAGCATGAGAAAGAAATTTCAACAAACCCTGTTGTAAAAGCTCTTAACGGCTCTTCCGGAGCAGTAAATTACAAGAATATCCCCAAATCAGGATCTATTGACCACGATTCAGCTGATCCTAAAACTGTATATTCTGTTGTGGATGCTGATTCCAGTCAGCAGGATGCCATTGAACTTGCAAAATCTGGCACAAGTTTTGTATTGCAGGGACCTCCCGGCACAGGTAAAAGTCAGACCATTACCAATATTATCGCTGAACTACTCGGTCAGGGGAAGAAGGTGCTTTTTGTATCCGAAAAAATGGCAGCTCTTGAAGTAGTGTATAAAAGGCTTTCTACTGCGGGGTTAGGGGATTTTTGTCTGACACTGCATGACCCGGATGCAAAGCGCAAGGATATTATTGATCAGTTAGCTGTATCTGTGAAGCTTGCAGGCAGTAAGGTTGATGCAAGTAAAAAAGCAAGGGAAAATCTTGATCTTTTAATGATCACAAGAAGCAAGCTTGATACATATGTCAAGGAACTCCATACAGAAATAAAACCACTTGGCGAAACTATTTTTCATATCAATGGATACTTGTCTGAGCTTGATGATTATCCGGATATAGATTATGCTCCCGCAGATCCCGAAAAGATCACTTCTCGTCAATTCAATGAAAAGTTGAATATAATAAAGGAGTTTGCTGCAATCATTAAAATAAGCGGCTATCAAAAGAACAATCCGTGGAATGGATGTAACCCGAATAAAGTAACGCACCAATTCAGACAAAAATTTCTCGCTGATGCAGAGGAGCTTTCTGATCTCATGTATTTCGGACTTGAGATCATTGAAGAGATCAGCTCCCTTATTATTTACGGCGAACCGGTAATAGATATTAAGCTTGGAAAAGATATTGAGAAAATCATAGATATTTGTTTAGAAATTCCTGAAGCGCCTTTTAAATGGATAAAGCTTAACTGTAACTCACAGGCCGCGTCAATAGACAATCTTGCGAGTAAAGTCGTTCTAAAAAACGAATCACTTTTCCACAAATCCCAATTTGAGGCTGCTGCTGAATCCCTGATCGATGTAATATCCGGACTGAAAAAAGCAGTTTTAGACGATGATCAGGAAAAATTCAATATCGAAAAGAATGATTTTTCAAATAAATATAAGGTAATGTCTGCTCTCTTAGATGGTAATATCCTGAAACAATGCAATGATGCCAAGTCTGACATTGATTCTGATGTCGGTGTTTATACCCATACTCGTAATAGTATAAAAGAAGCCGAATCCTATCTTGAAACTCTCCAACAAAATGAAGTTGTACTTAATGAGAAAAAACGAATTGCCACCGAACAGGCTGATGCAGCTGAGAATACCAAACTGGAAGCTCAGAAGCTGATAACAAATTATTTTTCAATAAAGATTTTAGATATTGATCGTTTTGAAATTGAAAAAAGATTTGAATGTGACTACAAAGCAGCATGGGAATTTCTTCGTGAAAATTATTCAACTAACAGAAGTAGCGATTTAAATCTTTGCAAGGTCAGCGATAGCTGTCCGATTACTTTTATAAATCCTGATATCAAAATGGAATACGAACGCTTGATGCACTTAATGAAACAACAAACATCACAGCTTGATATTTTAAAGGATCATAGTGAGGCTGCAGATTCATCAGTCACACTGACATATAAGGAAGCTATTCTCGGTCTTGATATCACTGATATGATGAAAAGATTTTCTTCTGATTATCGCTCAATATTCCGCGCATTTAATTCTCAGTATAGAAAAGACTGTTTGATCATAAAAGAATATTCAAAAACAAATGAAAAGGCTTCTTACAAGTCGATAATTGAACTGCTTGAACTTATAGATGACGCTCAACACAAAAGAAAGCTGTACATAGAGCAGAAAGAATTAGTAGAAAATACGAGTACACAAATAGAAAGATGTCTCGGACAAGGACTTCTTGATATGCTGTCAGATGCAGATGAAAAAAACAATACCTTCAAGAAGCTAAAAGCCATTGAAGAAGATGCAGCTGAAAAATATTATAACTGCCAGAAAGAAATAAACAACACAAATATTAAAATCAAAGTGCTTAAGAAAAAATCCCCGGAAGATTCTTCTGCCATTTTAAAACATCTGAAAACACTGACTTCAATAATTAATATTTTCAAAAGCAATTACAAGAAATCTACTGATAAGCTTATTGATGAAGTAAATACACTATGTAAAAAGATGTCGACTTGTTTGTCAATCCAGATAACTGAGAACAGCAACTTCGATGAAATCAAATCAGAATTATTATCGGTTGCAAAATTAAATGATGCAATAAAAGGTTTGAATGTATTCCCTGAATTTCTTGAATCTGTAATGAACAGAGAAGAAGGACTGATTCTACTTCTGAGAGAAAAAGTACAGCAGCTCAAGGAATGGAATAACGAGTCCGAGCAGGCACTCGATGCGTTTACAGGTCTTTTCAACACAGAAACGAAACAAAGCATCCTGAAAAAACCAATCATTACAATATACAGACATATAAAGCAATGCAGAGAAAATATGGATATGTTGGAGTCGTATGTTGACTATAAAAATGTCTGTGCAGCTATAGTCAAAAACGGTCTGGGGGATTTTCTTTCTGCTGTCATCAAGGATGAACCCGCCGCTGATGATATAGTACCCATTTATCAGAAAAGTTTTTATCATTCATGGCTTGATGCGGTTATCCAAAATAAAAATGAAATCAGCAGCTTTCGCCATGATAAATTTGAAAATACTATAAAGGAATTCAGACGGCTTGATGTCTCTTCCTTGCAAATCTCACAGGATATGCTTAAAGCTTCTTTGATCAAAAAACTGCCGAATCTTGATTTTTCCGGAAATGGAGATGAAGCAGCCATACTTAAACGAGAAATGGCAAAGAAGAGCAGATTCATGCCGATAAGAAAGCTTATAGCTTCGATTCCTATGCTCCTACCATCGCTTAAACCTTGTATGCTGATGTCGCCCCTGTCAGTCAGCACGTATTTCGGTTCATCTGATTATATATTTGATACCGTAATATTTGACGAAGCTTCCCAGATCAGAACTGAGGAATCTATTTGCTCAATAATGAGGGCGAAACAAACCATAATAGCCGGCGACAGCAAACAGCTTCCGCCGACAGACTTTTTCAGCACATCTATCTCTGACTCTGATGAGTATACTGATAATGAAATGGAAGATCTTGGAGCGTATGAATCATTGCTGGACGAAGCATCTATCCTTCCTACTCAGACACTACTGTGGCATTACAGAAGTAAACACGAACATCTTATCTCTTTTTCAAACGAAAAAATCTATAAAAATACTCTTATAACATTTCCTTCCTCGATCAGCCGGAAAAAGGATCTCGGAGTTGAATATGTCCATGTTCAGGATGGTGTTTATGACCGCGGTGGGAAAAGCGGAAATGTCAGAGAAGCACAGCGTATTGCAGAACTTTTGCTGGAGCATTTCAAGGAACATCCCGAAAGAAGCATTGGAGTTATTGCTTTCGGCGAAAGACAGCAAAATACAATTGAGAATGAAATAATCCGCCTGCGTCAGGCTCACACTGAATTGGAAAAGTATTTCAAGGACAATATAGATGAACCCTTTTTTGTTCGTAATCTTGAATCTGTACAGGGTGATGAAAGGGATACCATTATATTCAGTATCGGTTACGGGTTTGACTCTAATGGAAAATTCAATATGAACTTCGGACCTCTCAGCCGCGAAGGCGGTGAGCGAAGACTGAATGTAGCCATTACCAGAGCAAGATACAATATAAAGCTTGTGGGTTCAATATTGCCTCTGGATATTAAGCTGGACAGGATCTCCGCTATGGGTCCTCAGCTTCTTAAGGAGTATATTGAATTTGCAATAAAAGGTTCTGCTGCCATGAATACTAAAACAAAAGGGTCCGAAGCCGCAATATATGATCATACCTTTGAAAAAACAGTTTACGACTTTCTTGTTTCACAGGGATATAATGTTTCATATCATCTTGGCTGTTCAGATTATAAGCTTGATATGGCTGTCACTGATCCCGAAGACACCGGCAGATTTATCCTTGGTATTGAATGTGACGGCGAAATGTACAGGTCTGCCAGAACAGCCCGTGAACGTGATCGTTTGAGAAATACAGTACTCGAAAAAATGGGGTGGAATATTTATCATGTGTGGTCAACAGACTGGATAAAGGATCCCATTAATGAGAAAAAACGTTTGCTGAATGCCGTAAAAAATGCCGCTGACATGAAAATGACAAAGACGGTTTCAACAGATAATCCGGTAAAAACGGTGTCATTCTTGAAAATAAGTCAGAAAACAGAGGTTGAAAAAGAATATGATCTGTACAAAAAGTTCCGTTCGGATTATTATGGAAGAGAGCCTGCGGAAATACCTTCGACAGATTATATTACTATTCTCACAAAGATACTGAAAGATGGCTACGGAAGCAGGCTGAGAGATAATCTGATAAGAGATGCCGGAAGACTTGGATATGGCTGGAGTCGACTGGGACCTATCAGAAAAAAATACTTTAACGCTGCCCTGACTCAGATGGAAAAACGGCATATCATTGAAATCGTTGATGATGAGGTAAAACTAAAAAAAAAATAAGAAATATTTGAAAGCTAAATAACGTGAACCGTGTTTTGTTATTACCAACGTAAAAGCATAGAAATATTATACGAGGAGTGTCAGATTATGTTTACAAATTATTCTTTTGATGTTATCTCAACTGTCAGTGAGTGGAATGAGATCGCTTACGGACTGAATAACGGACTAATAAAATGGGATTTTCTTGAAAGAAAACTGCATATTAGCAACAGAGAAAGCAAGCATAACTATTTTTATGAGGAAGACATGTGTTTTGGCATGGAAACAAAATACTCATACGTAGAAGATGAGGTCCGGAACCTGAGTAAATTGTTCCCTACGGCCATTATAAAATGCGTAAGTTACTTCGAGGGTGATTACGAGAGCTATACTTTTTGGTATTGTAACGGTGATGATCAAGGTCATAAGTCAAATGCCGGAAAGGAAAGAGAGAATGTCTATTCAGCTGAAGTCATGCGTTTTCTGACAATGGATACCAATAAAAGCAGTGGCTTGCGTCATAAAGTAGAGTTACTGCCGGACGGAACAGTTAAAGCAGAAGGCGAGAACCTTTTCGGAGAATGTGATGTCAGCGGGTGGACAGATATACAGGCTCTCTCGTGCGGTAACTGGCACACTGTGGGTCTGAAAAAGGATGGTACGCTGGCAGCCTGCGGAAGCAATGCCAACGGACAATGTAATGTAAGTGACATTGAAGGGAAAGCTGCCACAGTTTCATGTGGTCGTTATCACACAGCTATTCTGCTTGAAAGCGGTAAGGTCATTATCAAAGGTTATCTTGAAGATGATGTTAAGAATGCAAAGCCGCTATCTCCGGAAAGTATTCCGGAAATATGCAAGCTTAATCTCAGCAAGACTGTAAAGGGCTGGGAGAAAATGAATAAGCTGATAGAGGATATATCCTCCGGTGATGAGCTTATTATCAAACCGGTCATAAAAGACGGAGGTGCTGCCAGCTTTGAGGTATGCAATCCCGACGGGAAAAAGATCGGAAATTTAGGTGGGATATTGCGGGAAAATTATGACGATTTTGCGGCAATGTTGGATAAAATAAAGGCTTATGCGGAAGATGTTGTTCCGCTTTCCAAAAAAGGTTCCCGTGCTAAATATGCTTCAATGAACATACGTGTAGAGTATGCCGGGAATAAGGATGAAATACGGTCAGCTGGTAATTATCAGCAGACTCCTGTTGAAAAATGGCCTGCTGTAAAAACGATCAGATCTGTTTTCGATGCAGTAATAGGTGTTACGGAGGACGGGCAGATATTTGTCAGCGGTTTCTGCCCATTGACAGAAGAAGAAATACAGATGCTGATAAATAACGAACTTGTTGAATATTTCGAGAAACAAAACACCATTGATCCTATCAATAAAACAGAGATCAAAAAGCAGGATCTTTCACAATTAAACAGAGTCAGGACATGCTTTATTCCGGATGAAGAAACAAGTAACGGAAATGATTCGATCAAAGATACACAGTCTGAAGAAATTGATGGCAAAGATTTTATGATTGAGGAAAAGGTGTTGTGTAAGTACCTGGGCACAAAAAGCAAAGTTGTCATTCCTGATGGTGTTACGAATATAGGAAATGATGCATTCAGAGATTGCAGCAGTCCTACCTCAATAATAATACCCGAAGGCGTTACCGATATCGGAAGCTCTGCATTTGAAAATTGCAGCAGCCTGATATCTGTCAATATCCCCGACAGCGTGTCAAGCATAGGCGATCATGCATTTATGGGATGTAAACTCCTGACCTCCGTTACTATTCCTGACAGTGTAACAAGTATCGGAGAGAGTGTTTTTGAAGATTGTACAAGCTTGAGTTCAGTCGTCATTTCCGGCAGCGTATCAAGCATCAGAAGGAACACGTTTTTTAATTGCAACAGCCTGACCTCAGTGATCATTCCCGAAAAAGTGAATGATATTGAAAGAAGTGCGTTTAATGGCTGCGCAAGCCTTGTTTCAGTGGTGATCCCAGATAACGTGACCTGTATCGGAGAGAAAGCTTTCCAATACTGTACAAGCCTGAAATCATTGATCATCGGCGGCAGCGTAACAAATATAGGATATGAAGCGTTCAGGTTTTGCAGCAGCCTTACCTCTGTTACCATTCCCGAAAGCGTGACGATTATAGGAAAGAGTGCTTTTCGTGATTGTATCAGCCTTTCAAGTGTCACCATTCCGGATAGTTTGACAAATATTGCCTTTAATGCGTTCTGGGGCTGCAAGATGAAAAAAGTACCTGTTTTCGGATATGTTATTGATGGTTCACAATGTAACTGGGATAGTGTGCTCCTGTCCGATGTGCAGTCTATGCTAAAAAACAAAGACTATGCCATCAGGATGGATCACGGGGTAAAATTTCAGTTAATCGTGCAGTTATTCCTTAAGAATAAACAGCCCGAAGCAGAAGCTTATATAAAGAAAAACATATCGAAGATCCTGCCTTTCTTTATCGACATTGATGATCAGGATACCGTAAAGGGTCTGCTTGGAACCGGTAAGTTTGTAACAAAGAAGAATATTGAGAAATTTATTGACTGTGCCGCTGAGCACACAAAAAACGGCGGAGATGTACAGATACAAACGATACTGCAGAATTACAAGAGAGTCAACTTTCCTGATCTGAATGGGTAGTACAGTATCAAAAATCAAATTCAGTCTTATATACTTGTTCCGGACAGAGGTGTTCAAAAAAGTTCTACTATATAGTAAGCGAAGACGAAATGTACGATAACATCGATAATACCAAGCCTATGAACAGGGAAATTGTTGCCGAATACCTTGTAATGGATTATGGAGATGACGATCTGATATTTGTGCATGAATAAAGCCGTCCGGGTGAGAGTCCGGGCGGCTGTTGACGTTATATCCAGATTTTTTATGAAACAAGTAAATAATATGTCAGAATTGCTTGAAATCAGAATACATTTGTAGTACAATAAAAATGGATATTCTTATATTATTCATTTGTTGCGGAGGTATCATTATGGCTATTCTGAAATGTAAAATGTGCGGAGGCACCCTGAACATAACAGAGGGTATGACCGTCTGTGAATGTGAATACTGCGGCACACAGCAGACTATCACGACTTCACAGGATGAAAATATGCAGGCGCTGTTCAACCGCGCGAATATCCTGCGTATGAAAAGCGAATTCGACAAGGCTGAGCAGCTTTATGAAAAGTTAGTGCAGAATAACCCCGAAGATGCAGAAGCTCACTGGGGACTTATCCTCTGCAAATTCGGCATAGAGTATGTCGAGGATCCCGCCACCTTCAAGCGCATCCCCACCTGTCACCGCACATCGTTTGATTCCATCATCGCCGACGAGGATTACAAGGAGGCTATCCGCTGCGCCGATACCGTTCAGCGCGGTGTTTATGAGCGTGAGGCTAAGGAGATCGACCGTCTGCAGAAGGAGATCCTTGCTCTTTCTGCAAAGGAGGAGCCTTATGACGTTTTCATCTGCTACAAGGAGAGCGACGGCGGCAGCCGCACTCCCGACAGCGTCATCGCAAACGATATCTACCACCAGCTCACAAACGAGGGCTTCAAGGTATTCTATGCCGCGATAACCCTCGAGGATAAGCTCGGCTCGGCGTATGAGCCTTGTATCTTTGCGGCTCTGAACAGCGCTAAGGTAATGCTCGCTATCGGCACAAAGCCCGAATATTTCACCGCTGTCTGGGTACGCAACGAGTGGAGCCGTTTCCTCAGAATGATGAAGACCGACCGCTCAAAGCTGCTCATCCCCTGCTACAAGGATATGGACGCCTACGAGCTGCCCGAGGAGTTCGCCCATCTGCAGGCGCAGGATATGAGCAAGATCGGCTTTATCAATGACATCGTGCGCGGGATCAAGAAGGTCATCGTCAAGGACGAGCCGAAGCCCGCCGCGAAGGCCGCGCCCGCAGCGCCGTCGGGCAATCCTACCGTCAATTCTCTTCTGAAACGCGCTTTTATCTTCCTCGAGGACAGCGACTGGGCAAGTGCTGACGAATACTGCGAAAAGGTGCTTGACCTTGATCCGGAAAACGGTATGGCTTATCTTGGCAAGCTGATGGCGGAGTTGAAGGTGAAAAAGCGTGAGAGTCTCAAAAACTGCGCACAGCCATTCGACAGCAGCAACAATTATCAGAAAGTTTTGCGGTACGGGAATGATGCGCTTAAAGCCGAAATGGAAAGCTGCATTCAGTACATAAAAGACAGAAACCACAAAGCATATCAGGAATCTGTTTATCAAAAGGCTTTGGCTGTTTATCAAAATATGAGTTCGACAAAAGAACAGGTAACAGCAGCAAAGGATCAGTTCAAATCTATTTCAGGGTATAAAGATGCTGATGATTATGTCCAAGGATATGATGACAGGATAAAAAAGATCGATTATCAAAAAGCTTTATCAATTTATAATAATCCCAATTCCACAAAAGCACAAATCACAACAGCTAAATCACTTTTTGAATCTGTATCAGGGTATAAGGATTCATCCGATTATATTATCAGATGTATCGAAAAAATACATGAGTTTGACTATCAGGAAGCCGTCAGACTGTGTAGTTCAAGAAAAGCTGCACAAGCGGATTTCAAAAAGGCAATAGCACTTTTTGAAGCAACAGACGGATACAGGGATTCAGCAGAACAAATTATAAGATGTAAAGAAAAAATATATTATCTTGATAGCATCGATGTATATAAAACTGCGATTCAGAAGCTAAACTCTGCAAAAAATGATTATAAAAAAGGTGTTGACAATATCAACCCCGAGCATATTTCTACAGCAATAGAATCATTGGCAGAAGCAAAAGATATGTTTGATGAAATAGTAGACTTTGAAGATTCAAGAGAACGAAGAAAAGAGTGTGAGGAATTATTAGAAGAATACAGACAAACAAGGACAAGTGTTACAGATAAAAAACAAGCTTTGGAAAAAGCAGCCGCAAAATCAGCAAAAACAAGAAAAATTGCAGGAATATTAATAATTATTCTTGTATTAGCTGTTGCTGGTACTTTACTAACGACACTATATATTATTCCTGAATCCAAGTATAATAACGCAAATTCTTTGTTTGAAGCTGGAGAGTATGAAGAGGCAGCTAATGCTTTCGGAGAAATATCAAGCTATAGAGATTCAGCAAAGATGATATCATATTTGCATGCAGAGGAATTGTTTAATTCAGGTAAATATGAAGAAGCGGCAGCTATATATAAAGAATTGGAAGATTTTAATGATTCAAAGGAGAAAAATGATAAGGCATTGGAAATAATCGGATTCAACAAAGCTGAAGAAGCTTTCAAAAAGCTGACCGATTCAGAGAAAAAGGCATTTTTGATAAATAGAAATTATTTATCAGTTGATTCTATCAGTGTAGGAATAAAGCCGGATGGAACTGTTGTTGCAACAAAAGAATATGATGATAGATTCGATGAAGGACAGAGTAATGTAGCCGACTGGAACGATATTATCAAAGTATGTACATATTTTGACCATACACTTGGATTAAAAAAGGATGGTAAAGTACTGTACGCCGGAGATAAAAATCGGAAGTATGATATCAGTGAATGGACAGAAATAGTTGATATTGCGACAAACTTGTGGGTATCAATTGGATTAAAAAAAGACGGAAGAGTTATAAAGACAAAAGATGATTCCAGTGTGAATTCAGAATACAATGTTTCCTATTGGAACAATATTGTTTCAATTGCTGCGGGGCATAGTCATGTTGTGGGTTTGAAGTCAGATGGAACGGTTGTTGCAACAGGAAATAATTCATTGGGAGCATGCAATGTTTCTGATTGGAAAGATATTGTTGCAATAGATGCAGGTGATAACTATACAGTTGGACTCAAATCAGATGGAACTGTTGTTGCTACTGTAATTGTAGAAAAGGATATCGGACAGGGAGATGTTTCTGATTGGAAAGGAATTGTAGCAATATATGTAAATGGGAATGAAACATTAGGACTTAAAGCAGACGGAACTGTTTGTAGTACATACGAAAAACGAAGAGCAGAAAAAAATATTTCAGATTGGAATGATATAGTGGCTGTATCAACCAATACCGGCATATATTATGTAGGTGTAAAGTCCGATGGCACAGTTGTATCCACATACAAGAAAGAAGAATATGATGGCTGGAAACTGAAAACAGAGTGAATAACGATATAAGCGGCTGTTTTTTCAGCCGCCGTAAAACTAGGAGGAAAAACAAATGGAAAACATAAAAAACAATATGGAGAAATACCAATCCTACAAAACACAGATTGAAAAGTATAACAGAGCAATAGAGGAAGGCTTTTATTATGAAGCAATGCTGATCTCTTATGCTATCATGGAAGACAGACTTCTGACTTTTCTTGATATTATCGGCTTTGTAAGAATACCGAAAACGTCTGATGAGAAGCTCTGTGTTTCAGAAGAACTCCGCCCGTTTCTGCGTAGCCTTGTCGGAGAGAAAAGCATCAGAATATCGAATATTTCTGCCAAAAGAAGGCTCATAAAGAGCATTATCAAAATGAGTTATGAAGAAGCCGAACAGTATGAAAAGGCTTATGCCGAAAAGCAAAAGACCGAGAAAATGAACGGTTATCTGCAAGATCTGTACATGGATATTGACGAAAGCGGCATTGACCGTAAAGAAGCACTTGAAATGCTTGATAAGCTAAGTAAATGGTGCGATCACCGCAACGATATTATTCATGGTCTTCTTGATATACAAACAGGCGAAAACTTTGACATTGAGGTTAAAAGCCTCGCAGAAGAATCAATAAAGCTTTGGAGATATCTTGATAATAAGCTCGTATCTAAACTCAGTAACTGCAGGCTGCGTGAAAAGTACAATATCCATTAAAAAAGCTGTCCCCTCCACCCGAGGGGATTTACTGTAAAAAGGTGATGTTATGTCTGAACAAGAAAAACCAAAACTGAAAATAACCCCGAAAGCCTACACGGGCGATACATCCGTGATCTCCGCCCGTCTGCCGAAGGATATGATAGCCGACCTTGATAAGGTGGCGAAAGTGACAGGCAGGACGAGAAACGAGATAATGCTGATGTGCCTGGAATATGCGCTGAAAAACCTTGAAGTGAATTAGGAATTTGGAATGTGGAAAGTGGAATTTTGAATTATAAGGAGTGAAGCTCGGTGAAAGAAAACATTGTTTTTGTAAAAAGCAAGCAATTTGCTGTAAGGATCATTAACTTATACAAGTATTTGTGTGATGAGAAGAAAGAGTATGTGCTGTCAAAGCAGATATTGAGAAGCGGAACGAGCATCGGGGCAAACATCGCTGAAAGCGAGTGTGCAAACAGCAGAAAGGACTTTTTGTTCAAACTGTATATTGCACTGAAAGAAAGCGCTGAAACAATGTATTGGCTTGATCTTTTGTATGAAACGGAATTCATAGATGATAAAATGTATCGATCAATGCATGATGACTGCGAGGAAATCAAGAAAATATTGCAGGCGTCAACGAAAACGATAAGCTCTGAATAACCTGGAATGTGAAATGATAAAAGTGGACACAAATAATTCCACTTTCCACTTTCCAAATTAAAATAGTTCAAAATTTTAAGAAATATGAAAGAGGTAGATCAATATGAGTAAATTTGTAATCGAATGTCCGAATTGCGGTAAATATGCCGAGGCAAGCTCAGGCCTGTTTGGGACGGGTCTATTCGGCACAAAGAAAATAACCTGCAGCTGCCGTTATACCTTTGATGTAAAGACAAATAAGCTGACGAGCCGCAAGTGCGCCCACTGCGGCAATGATGTCGTTTTCGACCAGAGTAAGGGTGATTCGGCTGTCTGCCCCGTCTGCCATGAGAAGATAAACGAAATGTCCGACAAGACAAAGGTAGAGGAGTTTTCCTGCGCACAGTGCGGAGTTAAGCTCATTGCCGCGAAAAACGCGCATACATGTACCTGCCCCGTCTGCGACTGCGTGAACGATGTTCAGAGCCAGCTTACGCAGGAGCGCATCAAAAAGGACGGGCTGGCGAGCATAATCAAATACGAGGGAGATAACGATACTCTTGTGTGGAAGCATCCGATAGAGGACTTCAACCTCGGCTCTCAGCTCATAGTACACGAAAGTCAGGAGGCTGTCTTTTTCCGTGACGGGCAGGCGCTTGATACCTTCGGCCCGGGTCGCTACACACTCGAGACCCAGCAGCTCCCGATACTTGAAAAGCTCTACAAGCTGCCGACGGATACGGACGGAACATTCCATTCCGAAGTGTATTTCATAAACAAGACCGTTCAGATGGCGATCAAATGGGGTACTCCGGACAAGGTGCGCTTTATTGACCCGCTTACAAGTACACCGCTCGAGCTTGGCGCATCGGGCGAGATGAATATTGCCGTAGATAACGGGCGCAAGCTGCTGATAAAGCTTGTCGGCACGATGAAGGGAATAGCATGGGGAGACGGAGCAGGATTTACAAAGTCTTTGCAGTTCTCATTCCGACCGCTTATAGCCAATGCGGTCAAGACAAATCTCCCAGCTGTCATAAAGCAGAATGAGATAGATATTTTAGAGATAGACGAGAAGCTTGATCTTATTTCCGAATCACTTTGCGGCAAGATAAAAGCCGGATTTGAGGAATACGGTCTGACTATTCCGCAGTTTTATGTAACAAATGTTGTTCTGCCCGAAAACGACCCGAATTTCAAGCGCATACGCGAGCTGCACACCATCGTGCTGCAAAGCAAGGTATTGCAGGCGCAGGCAACCGTCAAGACCGTAGAGGCTCAGACCACAGCTCAGTACCGTACCGCTCAGGAGCGCAGCAAAGCAGAGATCGAGGCTGCCCGCAGAGAAGCCGTACTTGAACAGCAGACAACCGAAACCGAAATTGCACGCCGTGAAGCCGAGCGCAGAGTGATAGAAGCTCAGGCAAAAGCACAGGAAACACGCCTACAGGGACTTTCCGAAGCAGAGGTTATGAAAGCCAAGGGCTACAGCGAAAAGGATGTCATTCAGGCTGATGTGCAAAAAGCTTATGCCGAAGGTATCGGCAATATGGGATCGAATATGGGCGGCGGCTCCGGCAGCGGCAGCGTTGTCGGTGACATAATGGGGCTTGGTATTGGTATGGCGGCGGCACAGGTGGTTGCTCCGCAGATCGGCACAATGTTTACAGGCATGGCACCCGGTCAGAACACCGCAGAAAATCCGTCCGGTTGGGATTGTCCTGCCTGCGGTTGCAAGAATATAACAAGTAAATTCTGCCCCGACTGCGGCGGTAAAAAGCCCGAGCCGAAAAAGGCGGATACATGGGACTGTCCGTGCGGTAACAAGGGAATAATAGGTATCTTCTGCAATATGTGCGGCGCTAAAAGACCGCAGCCCGAAGAAACATGGGACTGCCCGTGCGGAAATAAGGGTATTATCGGCAAATTCTGCAATATGTGCGGCAAGCCGAAGCCCGAAAAGGAGACCTGGGACTGTCCCTGCGGAAAAAAGGATATTATCGGCAAATTCTGTAATCTGTGCGGAAGCCCCCGACCTGAGAAGAAGTCTGACACGTGGGATTGCGACTGCGGCAACAAAGGCATAACGGGAATGTTCTGCAACAACTGCGGAAAGAAAAGGAGTGACTGATAATGAGCAAGAATAAGATCAGAGTCATCGCATTTGCGGCGATAGCGTTAGTCGTTTTCAATGTTATTGCCTTCGTGATACCGATACCTAAAAGTGCTGTTTTCTGGGTAGCCTATATCTTCGGTATGTTAGCGATAGCGGCACAGCTATTGTTTATGAATGTCGCCTTTTCGGGGAAAGAGGATATCCGCAGCAAATTCTACGGTTTCCCGATCGCACGCATAGGCGTTATATACGGAATTTGTCAGCTTCTGCTCAGCTTTGCTGCAATGGCGCTCGGGGCGTTCATTCCCGTGTGGGTGCCGGTCGTTGTGTTTGTTATTATTGCCGCAGCTGCAGGAGTCGGACTTATATCTACTGATATGGTGCGTGAGGAGATAGAAAAGCAAGACGAAAAGCTTGTCAAGGATGTCAGCAGGATGCGCAGCCTCCAGTCAAAGATGAATGTGCTTATCTCTCAGACGGATGCCGGCGGCGAGCTGAAAACGGCTCTCGACAAGCTTGCGGACGAGATAAAATACAGTGACCCCGTCAGCAGCAGCGCAACAGAACAGATCGAGGACGAGCTGAATTTCAATATTGAAGAGTTACAGAAAGCTATAGTGGACGGAGACAATGTATCTGCGCTTACCATCTGTAAAAAAACGTCAGGTATTCTTGCCGAGAGAAACAGGCTCTGCAAGCTGAATAAGAATTCAAAGTAGTGGGAGGGTAATCGATGGAACTAAAAAAATGTGAGATCTGCGGCGGTACAGTTGTAAGAGAAGGCAATTTCTATGTTTGTGAATACTGCGGCAACAGGTGGGAAATAGACAGCGCAAACGATATTCACGCTGTAGATCGTGCAAATGCGTGGAGTGCGCTCCGTGACGGAGATTTTGAAAAGGCAGCAGAGCTTTTTGAAAATATCATCATAAAAGAACCCGGCAATCACGAAGCTTATTGGGGACGCGCTCTTTCTTTGGGCGGTATTGTCTATGTTACCGATCTTAACGAAAACAAAAAAGTTCCCACCTGCAACAACATTACCGAGGATTCAATACTTAAAAGCAAGGATGTTCAAAAAGCCATTTCTCTTGCGCCGACTGATATAGCCGAGGGCTACAGACAGCAGGCAGAATATATTGACAGAGTACGTATCGAATGGCTTGAAAAGGCAAGCAAGGAGCCTGAATATGATGTGTTCATTAGCTTTAAGGACAGCGACCGCGAAAACGGCATCGAAAGAACTCAGGACAGTATCGATGCTCAGGATCTCTATAATGCACTTGTTGCCGAAGGATATAAGGTATTTTTCAGCCGTATTAGTCTGCGTGATAAGATATCGGAACAATATGAACCGTATATCTACAATGCAATAAAGACATCGAAGGTTATGATCGTTTTCGGCGAAAAGCCTGAATATTTCAGCTCTGTTTGGATAAAGAACGAATGGTATCGTTTTAAGGCAAGAATTGAGAAGGGCGAAAAGCACAAAAATTCACTGGTAGTTGTATATAAGAATATGAGCCCCGGTGATTTGCCAATAGTTCTCAGAGCGCGTCAATGTCTGAATGCCGCAGATATGACATTCCTGTCAGACCTGACAAAGCATATCAGGCGTGTTGTAGATGAATCAAAGAAAAACAAGGGGCTTGAACGCATTGAAATAAAAGGAGGTCAGATTTCAAAGAAGGCTTCTACCCTTTCTGTAAATACCGTTGAAACACACGAAATAGGACTTGGCTCAATTACTGAAACGAGCATCAGTGAAAAGCAGTCCATAAGTCTTATTTATACTTATCTGAAAGAAAGTCAGTGGAAGCAGGCATCATCTCTTGCGGGGGATATCTTGTTCAACAATCCTGCCTGTGCGGAAGCAGTCTGGTGCAGTCTTCTGATTAAGCATCGGGTACAAAACGATGAAGGTATAAAAGAAAAAATTTCAGGTTTTAAGGATAATGATTATGCACAGATTGACAAGCTACTCAACTGTGCATCAAGGGATTTCGCCTACGGAATTCTGAAAATATTATATGAGTCAGAAAACATGGTTACAGATAAAGCTTATTGTCAGTTGCTGAAAACGATACTGCCCTTCAGAATTGATAACAGACAACAGTTTATAAATACCGCATTCAATAGTACTATAAAAAGCAGTAAAATAAATTCATTTGAAGAGTTGCTAAAGACAATAGATCCACAGGATGTTGATACATATATCGATTATAACTATCAGTATGCTATAACAACCGATAATATTTCACAATCCTTAAAATGTCTTGAAAGTATAATCGGGGTTGACATAGGAAATGTCAAAGCACTCAGAGAATTGACGATTATTCAGCTTAAAAGCAATTCAGATAAGATAGCACTGTATTACCTTGGAAAGCTTCTCAGCTACTCTGATGATATCAAAAGAGAAGGCAGAGACATTCTTTGTTGGCTATACAGTAATCTTGAGACGACTGAACAGTGTGCTTTTTCAAAAGAACTGCTGCGTTATTATCCGTCCGAATTGTCGGAGCTTAATAGTGAATTGTTACGACTTAGTCACCGCCTTCTGAGCAAAGGCTTTTTTGAGGATTCAATCTATTTTTCTAATCTGGTACTATCATTTGACCCAAATGCAGCAGAGGCATATTGGTATATTTGTCTCGGTAAAATTCAGGCTGATTCTGAGGAAAAAGTTCCCGAGCGGGATGCACTGATAAATGACCTACCCGAGTTCAATAAATATCTTTCACTTGTAGAAGAATACAGAAGAAAAGAATGCATTTTGATTTCCAAAAAACAAATCGAAGCAAAGGAAGTCAAACAGCAAAACAAAAATTTCAAGCTAATATCGGATCTTATAGTCAGAGGAGTAGACACTGCTTATCCGATCGTTGCAGCAGTTTCGGAAAACGGAAATGTATATTTGTCTAATCAGGATAAATTTAAAAGAGTAGTCCCGGAAAAATGGCTGGATATTATCAAATTATCTATCGGATGCTTTCATGGACTTGGTCTGGATAAAAACGGACGTGTTTTTTCATCCGGTGATAATCGGTATGGTCAGCTTAATGTTTCGGAATGGAGAGATATTATAGATATAGCCGCCGGTGGATGGCATTCTGTCGGACTTAAACCTAATGGTAGTGTAGTTGCAGTCGGATATAATGAGTACGGACAATGCAATGTTTCAAGCTGGAATAACATAATTAAAATCGCAGCCGGGAGAAATCATACTGTCGGGCTGAAATCAGACGGTACTGTAATTGCAACAGGATTAAAAAGTGACAGCAGATGCAATACTTCAGGCTGGAATAATGTTGTTGATATTATTGCATTTAACGGGACGACCGTTGGGCTCACATCCGATGGAGGAATCCTTTGTGTTGGTCAGAAATATGACGTCAGCTCATGGTCTGATATTATTGATGTTGCTCTTGGATATCAGACAATAGTTGGTCTGAAAGCTGATGGAACAGTATTATATAGTGATGAGAATGGCAATAATTCTGTCAATAAATCTGAAACAAAAGAATGGAATAATATTGCAGCTGTAAGCATTTTGAATAATCATATTGTCGGCTTAAAAACAGATGGCACAGTTGTTGCCTGCGGTTTGAACAAAAACAAGCAATGTGAAACATCTGATTGGTGGAACATTGTAGCTGTTGTTGCGATTGAGTATGGTACAGTAGGAGTGAACAAAAGCGGTAATCTCACACTTATAGGAAATGATGATGGTTTAGTACATAGCAGTTATGCTTTAAGTAATTGGAGATTATTTACCAATTATGATCGTTTTATAAATGGACGCCAAAAAGCTTTGAACGCCTTCCGCGAGCATGTCACCCTCATGGCTCAAAGAAGGTCTCACGGACTGTGTCCGTACTGTGGAGGAGATTTTAAAAAGAGTCTGTTTAAATTCAAATGCATAAATTGCGGAAAAGTAAAAGATTATTGATTAGTTACAATACTACTCAAAAATCAATCGCTCCCCGACCACAACAACGGCCGGGGAACGGCTTTTTTACGAATAATATTTCTGGTTCGGGCTTGCGGGTCTGTCGGTTATCTGTAATTTAACAGCACCCTTGTCAATTAGCGGCTGAATATAGGTCTTTATCGCATAGGTAGCAGAGGACAGCCCTAAAAACTGCGCCAGCTCTTTTCTTGTTCTTGGCGTTTTGCAGAAGTTGATGATCTGTGCTTCACGGCTGTCGGGGTCATCAGCGCCGGAGGATTCATCAGTCAGCCGGAATATAACGGTAAACTCTCCGTGCTGATCTTTAAATTCCGGCTCGGGCATACCGGCTGAGGCTAATTCTCTGCGTATTGTGGGAATACCGGAATAGCGGTTCTCGGATATGCCCATAACTTCAAGTGCGTTTGCTATCACAGGATTTCTTGTGTCCGGCTGGATACGACCGAGAGTATTGAGCGTCAGTCTGCCGTAAAGACCGCCGGGGCTGGACAGCTCAAATCTGTCGGAAAATATTTTCAGATAAATAGGTGTGCCTTCTGTATGGATGCTGTAATCTCGGTGCACCAATGCATTGAGTATCGCTTCACGAACGGCGTTCTGAGGATAATCGGAACGATCGCGCCTCTTGCCGGTTTCAGGATCTATGATCGTTTTGGTTCGTGTATTCTTGCGGACAAACGCCAGTGCAGCATCAAGTATTTCAGGGATAGTTCCTTCGATCCGCTGGTTGTCTATAAAACGTGAGCCGTCAATATCTGTTTCGCCGATCTCAGTTCCCGGAACGCATACGGCAATCATCCCAAGCTGCATAAAATACGCCTGCGGGTAAGAGCCTAAAAGCAGCTCAGCAGCTAACGTCGGATGTCCGTTCTTTTCTATGCTCATCAGCTCCATGATTTTTTCATCCTCAAGCCTGGACAGATTAGGCTTGTTAAGTTTGAGCTTCAACAAGTATTCCGCCAACTTGTTTTCATCGAGGGAACTCATTTCAGCCCGCTCAACTTCCCGTATTTCGTCCTGATATTTCTTTCTGTAAGCATCATAGCTGTAAACCTCATATTCATTCATAGGAATATCGGCATCGCCTACACGGATATAGGAGCCTTTTATTCTTCCCTTGCCCTTATAAAAGCACGGTCTTTCCGTAATATCGACCGGCGGTATCTCAGCAGCAACGATATTCTTTCCGTCTGTATCTGTGACTGTAAAAACCGCCCTGACAGGAGGTTCCATCTGCTGACACTGCTCCATGACCTTTTTCTGGAGCTGTTGCACATCATCAATGCCGGTTATTTCGTAATTACTGCTTTCATCAATCCCGAAGATTATTACACCTCCGTCATCCTGATTAGAAAAGCTCGAAAGTGTATCGAAAAGCTTTTCGGTAACACCGTCCTTGCACTTTTTAAGTTCGACATTTTGAAATTCAGCTTTTGCTTTTTTTACTTTTTCTATCAAATTTCTTAAATCTTGTTCATACATTTTAAAAGCCACCTCCAACTATTTAAATTATACCACTAAAGATTAAAAATATCAATTCAAATTTAAGAGCTATTTTAATTTATTGCTAATAGATTAAGATTGTGAATCAAGTAACTTTTTTCTTCTGCCTCTTACTCGTTTCTTTCCGAACCGTTTCAGTATGTCATCACGCACATTTTTTAGGTGTTTCTTTTGGCTATAGATGTAATCAAATATTTCTGGAGGTAATGGCTTTAAAGTATCCTGATAGACTGATATTTCCATCTTAAC
Organism: uncultured Ruminococcus sp.; assembly: GCA_902763365.1. Classification (GTDB taxonomy): domain Bacteria; phylum Bacillota; class Clostridia; order Oscillospirales; family Acutalibacteraceae; genus UBA1213. The sequence continues at coordinate 2,640 of CACWRT010000006.1, read as the reverse complement.
GTCATATTGGCATTTTATCCCTTCTTCTTTAAACTCTTCTATAGCATCGGAACTAATTTTTTCTTCTTTGAGAATATGTGTTTGCTGGCGAAAAAAATTGTTAAAATCATCAATCGCATTCTTGTATGGATCGTCCTTCCTTTTTTGCAATAATTTTTTTAAGTGGATTTCTTTCCGTGAACATACGGAATTGAAATTCACTTTTTTCTTGGTCGTCCTCTTTTGCACTTTAATCCGAGCTGGACCAGTATGTCGTCGTATATTTTTTTCACATACCTTTTCTGTTCTTTTATGTATGTTTCTATTTCCAGAGGTAATGGTTTTAATGAGTCTTTGTAAGTAGAAATCTCCATTTTCACGTCATTTTGGTATGGAGCACATTTTTCCTTAAATACCCCTACGGTTTCTTCATCTACTTTTTTTTCTTTTAGTTCATAGGATAGTTCATGGCAATAATGATTGAATTCATCTATCGCCTTGTTATAAGGGCTGTTTTGCCTATTGGCTTTTTTCAGCTTCTCAGCTTCTTTTTTCTTTGCCTCTTGACATTCAGCCGCCGGACAATAGGCTGTATCCTTATCCTCGAAAAATCGTTTCTGACAATGACGGCAGGTATATACCTTTAGTGCACTTATATCTATATTATTGATAAACAAATGATTGAATTCTGTAAATGATTCCGTCAGAGGATACAAAACCGCCATACGACGATTGTCAATATCCACCTGAACTCCCTTGAATTCTAATTTGTGACTGTTAAAAATATTTGTAAAGTTATTTTCTGATATCAGCATCAACTGCTTCATTGATGCTTCTATATTCTTATATGATGAACTGATTTCACCTTCTGCCTTTTTATACGGATCGCTGACTAATTCTTTTATAGGTTTTTTAAAATTCGGGTGCAGCAGTTCATTTCTGTTGGTCTCGTAAGTACTATAAAGAATATCCAGACATATTCTTGCCAATATGTTGGTCTGATACTTTATGCAAAGCAATTTGTATTGTTCAGATACTTTCAGGTTTTGTTTCTTACCATAGCTGATATTCTGCGTCATCATATCACTCAGCTCTTTTATTTCCTGTTGGTAAGATTTATAAGAATAATCCTCAATCAGATAAATCATATCATTGAACGAGATTGGAATAGCCTGTGACTCAGTCAGTATAAAATTATCCTTATCAAATGGAATATCTGAATAATAAATACTAATCATTCTTTTTATAACATCTATTTCGTAATAGTATTCCATAAAATCCTCCATTATTTCTGATGAATTGCATGTAAATCCGTAGTTCATCAGAATTATTATATCATTTATCAGAATTTCTGTCAATTCCTCAGAGTTATTTTAAGACATTTTCAATTATTTTTTTAATGTTTGAGGAGTTTCTATTCAATCAGAATTTTTTATCAGGTACAATCAAAGCAGCTCATAAAATGAAGGAGGTAATCAAAATGAGCGAACAAAATCCTACACCAAACTTCACCGGCAGGAATGTACCTATCAGTGAAATCGCAAAGGCATCAGGCAAAGAGCCGCAGTTTATCAGGATAGGTCTGCAAAAAGGCATCCTGAAATTCGGTTTTGCTATGCGAAAGGATAATTCTTCTGAATATAACTATTACTGTCCGGACAAACTGGTTTGGGAACAGCTTGGTTATTTCAGAGGACAGGGAGATGATGAAAATGGATAACAAACCGGAATTAAAACTGATAAACATGGCTGATGTAGAAGCAACAGAGGTTGAATGGCTTTGGTATCCGTATATTCCCTATGGCAAGGTAACCATTATTCAGGGCGACCCGGGCGAAGGAAAAACCACTCTTGTATTAAATCTGGCAGCCATACTTTCAAGGGGAGATAAATTACCTGAAACAAACAAAGATTCTGATCCGATAAACATTATTTATCAGACGGCAGAAGACGGTCTTTCTGATACTATTAAACCTCGATTGATGGCGGCAAAAGCAGAACACAAATATTTTACGATCATCGACGAAACTGAATATCGTTTATCTCTTACGGATCATCGTCTTGAGGATGCAATAAAGGAAACAAAGGCAAGATTGGTTATCCTTGACCCGATTCAGGCATACATTGGCGCAAGTGTGGACATGAACAGACCAAATGAAATAAGAGATCTGATGACTCATTTGAAACTTGAAGCAGAAAAGTGTAATTGTGCGATTGTGCTTATCGGACATCTCAATAAAGCTACCGGTATGAAAGCATCCTACAGAGGTTTAGGTTCTGTCGATATTCAGGCTGCTGCAAGAAGTGTTCTGTTGGTTGGCAGAGTAAAAGATAATCCAACAATAAGGGTAATGGCTCCGACAAAAAGTAGCCTTGCACCTGAGGGGGATCCAATAGCTTTCGAGCTAAATAAAGAAACCGGTTTTCGCTTTATCGGGAAATACGATATTTCCGTTGATGATCTTCTCAATGGCACAAGCAGTGCATCAAAAATAGAGCAAGCCGAAAAACTTCTGATGGACGAGCTTTCAAGTGGAAAAGCTGTAGAGCAGAAAGTATTAGGGAAACACTGAATAAATCAATGTATTCCTAAATCAAATTACTATCACGCTAATTTTTATCACAAAATCCACACAAAACAGAGCAAAAACAGCATCTACA
>CACWRT010000005.1 GCA_902763365.1 uncultured Ruminococcus sp. | reverse complement strand
CCGGCGAGCCGCCGGACCCTAAACGCGGGTATCGCTTCGCTTCGCATCCGCTCTGAACTTGCGGTTCATGCTGTACTGACCGCGTATCAGGCTTCTTGAACAGCTTGTTTTTTACCATTGATAATATTTTTGCCAACTATAATTTTACACTAACGTTAAAATCCGGCGAGCCGCCCGGCGTCACTCGTAATGCTGTCAACCTAAGACATTGACGAAAGATCTGGAGACTTGTTTCGCTGCTGACGCAGCGACCAAGGGCGCTGCCCCTGGACTCCGCAAGCCTTTGAAAAGGCTTGAGCGAAACTTTGTCAATTTTTTTAGTTGACAGCATAGCCCGTAACGAATGGTTCGTTCTGCTGCTTATACGCTTTGGGTTTATCGTTGCAACTTTGATTATCGGCTGTTACTTTTGTCATCCCGAGCATAAGCGAAGGATCCTTTCCACAAAAGCACCTTTATCGCAAAGATTCCTCATTTCATTCGGAATGACATGAGGGGGATGCTCATCAAAATTACAAACAGGCTGCATTATTAATTGATTTCCGAGTAAAACATCAGAACATTTTTTTCAATAGAATTTCGATATCGCTTGTATCTGTTTCTCTTACGGCAGCTTTTATTTTCAGAAGATTTGCAGGGCGAAGTATAAGCTCATCAGCCTTCAGTGCCAGAAGGTTCTTGGTAATAGCGCTGTCGGCGACAATTTCGCCGTAGATAGAAACGGGTTTATTATTTTTATGAGCATTGTCAATTATCAGCTTGACAAGCCTTCTTATGGCAGGATGATACGGTCTGTAAAAATCTGTAAGCTTTTGATTTTCTCTGTCCATAGCGAGGGTATATTGTATAAGATTGTTTGTGTTGATGGTAAGGAAATCAACCTCCCTGCTAATATCATCCGAAATAATGGCGGCGGCAGGAGTTTCTATCACAGCGCCCAGCTTAACGTCATCGCTGCATTTTTCACCCTTGAGCCTTAATTCATTTTTTATCTTTTCTATTTCTCTTTTTACATAATCTATTTCTTCCATACTGCTTATCATAGGCAGCAGCACGGAAAGCCTTCCGAATGTCGATGCTCTGTACAATGCTCTGAGCTGTGTGCGGAAAAACTCAGGGTTTTCAAGAGATATTCTTATACCCTTGAAGCCAAGGGCAGGATTCTTTTCGCTTGGTATATCGAGATAGTCCATGCCCTTTCCCGAGCTGCAGTTAGCTGTACAGATAGTGACATTCTGATTCGGGAATGAACGTATTATAGTTTTATAGGTTTCAAACTGTTCTTTTTCATCCGGTGCTTTTTCACGGTTCATAAACAGCATTTCGCTTCTGAAAAGCCCGATACCTTCCGCATCATTGGATTTTGCTTTTTCGATATCCTCGATCCTGCTTATATCTGCGGAAAGGCGGATATATTGTTTGTTTTTGGTTTCGGAAGGGAGACCGATCTGATTTTGCAGCCTTTTCTGGTGCTTTACATATCTGTCTCTCTTGGCATTGTAAAGCGCCATGGTATTGATATCGGGATCAACTATAAGCTTGCCGAGCTGACCGTCTATTATAGCAGTCTGTCCCGAAAAGCTTCCCAACGGTTCATGTATCTGAATAACGGAAGGAAGTCCCATTGTTCTTGCGAGGATAGATGTGTGGGAATTCTGAGAACCGCCGTTGGTCACGAATCCCAGAAGGTGATCGCCTTCAAAAGATATCGTATCGCTGGGCAGAAGATCTGCCGCAGCTATAATAACGGGATCATCAGCATTGATCATAACATTTCTCGCAGATTTTTTAGTATTCTTGTTCTGGAGTATCTGCAAAAGTATCTGAGCCGCATCGATAATATCGTTGCACCTTGCTCTGAAATATTCATCATCTATGTTCCTGAACATATCCGCCAGCTTTTTTGATGCGTCGAAAACAGCGAGTTCGGCATTTTTGCGTTTTCTGATGGCATTTTCCACGAGCTCCACAAACTTGGAATCCTCAAGGATCAGTATATGGGTCTGAAAAATAACGGATTCATTCTTTGTCACTTTTTCACAGGCATCATCATAAATAGCTTTCAGCTGGAGTTTTGCCAGTTCCATTCCCGTATGATATCTTTCAAGCTCAAGTTCGATATCATCAACTTCATAGTCGGGAATATCAAGAATGGACTTTTTGAAGAAATAAAGCTTTCCGATTGCAATACCGCCCGATACGCCTTTTCCGATCAATTCCTTCATACATCTCACCTCTTTCTGTATGGTGATCGGGATAACCGGCAACATAAAAAGTTACATTTGTACTAATTTGTCGAATCGTCATAAGCAGGTCATCCGGTCTGTCAGTAAAAGTTCCTGCAATTCCTCTTATTACCATTAAACAACATTTCGTCCAAATTGTCAAGTAGATAAAATGCCGATTTTGTATAAATTGCAAGGAAAAACAGAGAATTTCAAAAGGTATTATTAGTCAGAATTGCCAAATTATAACATTTTTCCTTAAAAAGTTGAATAATGTCATTATCTGACGAGCCGGAAAGGGATAAATCCTATAATAATGTAAGAAGATCAAAAGGTTGTTAAAATACAATAATAACATACAATATTTTATTGACTGTATCCGAAAAATATAGTATAATCAACATATAAATTATGCGGCAGGAATACGTGTACATTTATTCGTATATCAAAGGAGGATGAAAATAATGCAGGAAAATATTTGCAGTATTCCCGTAAACGATGTTTTTCTTCCGAAGGACAGATGTCCCATGTGCAGGATGAGGGATATGCTTGAGGAAAGAAAGGCCGAATATATAACAGGTTCTGCTATGATGGAGCCCAGCGTCAGGGTACAGACAAATCAGCAGGGATTTTGTTTCCGGCATTTTGAGCAGATGGTACGTCTCGGAAAACGTTTATCAAACGCTCTTATACTCGAAAGCCATCTTCAGCTGATCTCGGAGGAATATGTGCCCACTATAGCTCCGAAAAAGATAGACAAGAAAAAAATGGCAGCTCTGGGGACAATGCTTGGGGATTGCTTTATATGCAGGGATATAAAGCAGAATATGGAAAACATGGTGCGCATAGTTCATGCAATGTGGGTAAGCGAACCGGAATTCCGCCAGCTATATGCACAGCAGCAGTTTGTGTGCCTCGAGCACTTCTATCTGCTGATGAATGTTGATCAGAAGGGACTGGGAAAAAATTTTCAGGCATTTTACGAAGTAACGTCAATGCTTGCGGGCAGCTATCTTGAAAGACTGGTAAAGGATGTGCATCATTTTGCATCCATGACGGATTACAGAAGTATTGGCAGCAACAACTGGGCAGGCACGAAAGACAGTATCGAACGTTCTATTGAGTTTCTCACAGGTGAGCTTCTTCCCGTTGAGGATATAGGAGACTGGGAAAATGAGGAAGAGGAAGAGGTTACCTAAATTAATGATGAAATTAATGCCTTTATTTTCTTGATAATCTTTTCTTTACTTACATAAAAATCTTTTACATTTACATACTTTAAAAAAATTTTTATTTTTTTATAAAAAAACTTGACACAAGCCCTCTGACTGTGGTATATTGGTATTACCTCAGAGGGGGCTTATTTTTTTGTGCCTTTTTTGAGGGAGGCTAAATTATTCCGAAATACCGGGAGGTGCCGACATGAGAGTAAAAATAACACTAGCCTGCACTGAGTGCAAACAGCGTAACTACAACACAATGAAAAACAAGAAAAACGATCCGGACAGACTTGAGATGAACAAGTACTGCAGATTCTGCAAAAAGCATACTCTGCACAAGGAAACTAAGTGATGAAGCGGGAGGATACTTATGGCAAAGAAAAAAGCTGATGAAAAAAAGCCTAATATCTTCAAGAGAATGGGCAAGAGCATCGCTAAGTTCTTCCGTGATATCAAGAGTGAGATCAAGAAGATCGTATGGCCTACGCCAAAGACAACATTCAAGAATATGGGTATAGTACTTCTTGCGATGCTTATCGTGGGAGTAGTGGTATTCGGACTTGATGCAGGTCTTGGATGGCTTCTTGGCTTTGTGATGCATGTGTCGTAAAAGATTCTGTAGACGGAGGAGATAATATGTCAGAAAAACCTACAGCGAGCACGGTTAATAATACGGTGCCAAGCAGATCGGAATCTGCGGCTCAGGCAAAATGGTATATTGTGCATACATATTCCGGATACGAGAATAAGGTACTCACAACGCTGAAACAAAAAGTGGAAAACATGGGTCTGCAGGATCAGTTTGCAGATGTTGTTATCCCCGTAGAGAAGGTCCGTGAAATCGTCAAAAAGAGAGTAAAGGGCAAGGACGGGAAATTCAAGAAAGATGAATACGGCGATTACATCGAGGAAGATACGGAAGTAATAACTGAAGTAAAGATATTTCCGAGCTATGTCTTTATAAAGATGATAATGTCGGATGACAATCAGAACGTTGTGAGATCCGTAAGAGGATGCACAGGTTTTGTCGGACTCAATTCCATGAACGCTACCGAAAAGGTTGGCGATTCCGTGATCCACAATGCTCCGCCCGCTCTGTCGGAAGACGAAGTAGCGGAACTTGGACTTGAATCAGACAGTGAGAGCGCTGCAGCCGGAACTGTATACAGATTCGGTGTCGGAGACAGCGTAAGAATAATCGGGCAGTATTGCCCGTTTGAAGATCCTGTCTGCACCGTCGAGAGCATCGACGAAGAAAATGATACTGTGACCGTCATAGGAATTATGTTCGGCCGCAAAATACCCGCAGATCTTTCGGTGACAGATGTAGAACCGGTAGAATAAGGGTGAAAGTGTTAATAACGCAGCGCGTTATTATAGAGGGACTTGTCCCTCGTGGGAGGAAGCAGCAAAAAACAGAAGGCTGCTCCGACATTTACCACGAATTTTGGAGGTGCAAAGAAAATGGCTCAGAAGGTAACAGGCTTGATAAAGCTTCAGATACCTGCCGGTAAAGCTACCCCGGCGCCGCCTGTTGGTCCTGCATTAGGTCAGCATGGTGTCAATATTAGTGCGTTTACAAAGGAATTCAATGAACGCACAAAGAAAGATGCAGGTCTTATTATTCCTGTAGTAATTACAGTGTATGCAGACCGCTCATTCACATTTGTAACAAAAACCCCTCCCGCAGCAGTTCTGATCAAGAAGGCTTGCGGCATTGAAACAGCCTCGGGTGAACCCAACAAGAAGAAAGTAGCTAAGATTACCCGTAAGCAGGTTGAGGAGATCGCAACAATGAAAATGCCCGATCTCAACGCTGCCAGCGTAGAGTCTGCCTGCTCAATGATCGCAGGTACAGCTCGTTCAATGGGTATCGAAGTAGTAGATTAATTACCCGGGTGGGAGGAATAGATCCGATTTTACCACTCAACAGGGAGGACAAAAATGAAACACGGTAAGAAATATGTCGAGGCTGCAAAGCTTGTCGACAAGACAAAAGCATACGATGCTAAAGAGGCAATAGATGTATGCCTCAAGACAGGTACTGCTAAGTTTGACGAAACAGTAGAACTTCATGTTAAGTTAGGTGTTGACTCACGTCACGCTGACCAGCAGGTAAGAGGCGCTATCGTACTTCCTAACGGTACGGGTAAAAGCGTAAGAGTACTTGCTATCTGCAAGGGCGACAATGTTGCAAAAGCACAGGAAGCCGGCGCAGAGTATGTAGGTGCAGAAGAGTTCACACAGAAGATCCAGAGCGAAGGCTGGATGGATTTCGATGTACTGATCACAACACCCGATATGATGGGTCTTGTAGGTCGTCTCGGTAAGATCCTCGGTCCGAGAGGTCTTATGCCTAACCCCAAGGCCGGTACAGTTACACCTGATATAGCTAAGGCAATAAAGGAAGCTAAAGCAGGTAAGATTGAGTACCGTCTTGATAAGACAAATATCATTCACTGTCCCATAGGCAAGGTTTCCTTCGGTACAGATAAGATCAGCGAAAACTTTGATGCTCTTATCGGTGCTATAATCAAGGCTAAGCCTGCTGCTGCAAAGGGTCAGTATATAAAGTCTTGTGCAGTAGCAACCACAATGGGTCCTGCTGTAAAGATCAATCCTTCAAAGATCACCGGTGCTGTATAATAATTTTTATTAAACAGTACTTGACATACGCACCTTGGTGTGCTATAATATACACTGCTGTCAGCCAAAGACAGCGGGTGCGAAAGCATAAAGGGTCATCCCACCCGCCGAGGTTAGCGTATAAGATGTTACTTTGAGTAATTTTGCGCCTTCTCGGGAACGGGAAGGCGTTTTTTTCGCCATATTTCAAGGAGGTGAATTGTTTTGCCAAGTCAGAAGGTTTTAGAGCAGAAGCAGCAGGTAGTAAATGACCTTGCTGAAAGAATCCAGGGTTCTGTAGCAGGTGTTATCGTATCATATGAAGGTATCAACGTTGTTGATGATACAAAGCTCCGTAAGGATCTTCGTGAAGCAGGTGTTAAGTACACTGTTGTAAAGAATACTCTTATAAAGCGTGCAGCTGAAAAGGCAGGACTTAACGGAATCGAGGGCGTACTTAACGGTACATCCGCTATAGCAACAAGTGCTGAGGATTACGTAGCAGCAGCTCGTATTCTCCAGAAGTTTGCTGATGGACATAAGACATTTGAAGTAAAGTCAGGTTATCTCGATAAAGAGGTTATCAGTCTTGAAAAGATCCAGAGCCTTGCTAAGCTCCCGAGCAGAGAAGTTCTTCTCGCAAATGTACTCGGTGCATTCCAGGCTCCTATCGCATCCTTTGCAAGAGCTGTACAGGCTATTGTTGATAAGGACGGCGAGGCTGCACCGGCTGAGGAAGCTGCTGCAGAGGCAGAGGCTCCGGCTGAAGCTTGATCAAATTGATTATTATAAAATATTTGGAGGTAAATTACCATGGCATCTGAAAAGGTTACTAACATTGTTGAAGAATTAAAGACACTTACAGTACTCGAGCTTTCTGAGCTTGTACACGCTGTAGAGGATGAGTTTGGTGTATCAGCTGCTGCAGCTGTTGCAGTTTCTGCTCCCGCAGAGGCTGCTGCTGTAGAAGAGAAGACAGAGTTTGACGTTATTCTCAAGAGCGCAGGCGCAGAGAAGATCAAGGTTATCAAGGTTGTACGTGAGATCACAGGTCTTGGTCTGAAGGACGCTAAGGCTCTCGTTGACGGCGCACCCAAGACTCTTAAAGAAGCTATCAGCAAGGATGACGCTGAGGCTATCAAGGCTAAGCTTTCCGAGGTTGGCGCTGAGGTAGAAATTAAGTAATCTGATCTTACTTAATTTTTGTTAGCTCACTGTTTTATGCAGAGGGTTGATTTGAAAGTCAATACAGGTGCTGTCCGTGATGAGGAAGTATGTTGTGTACATCTTTGTTTCGCGGAAGCTCGCCGCCAGGAGGTGCTGAAAATGGCAAAATGTGAAATTTGCAACAAGGGAGTTACCTTCGGTATAAAGGTTTCTCACTCACACAGACGCTCCAACAGAGCTTGGAAGCCCAACGTAGTTAGAGTAAAGGCTATCGTAAACGGCACACCCAAGAGAGTTAATGTTTGCACACGTTGCCTGCGTTCAGGCAAGGTGACAAGAGCAGTCTGATATTAGCGAAAGCTTTAATATTATAATAAAAGCAGCGGTCTTCGTGATCGCTGCTTTTTTCTGGTGTAAGAGCATCTGAAGAAGGAAAATGGTGCCGATATAATACGTATCATTTCTTTTTGTTGGTAAGTGCTTTAATAATTTTCTTTGAGTTCTTATGAACAAGACAGCCCGGCAAGCCTCCGGACCTTAAACGCGCCGGCGAGCCTCCGGTCCCGTAACGCGGGGTTCGCTCCGCTGCGCATCCGCTCTGAACTCGTCGCTGCAACCTTTACTTGTCGCGGTTGTTACACTTATTATCGACTGATACTGTATGTTTCTCGTTCAAAGTTACTGAAAAGCTTGATTCTTCATAATTATTTTACATTAACACGGTCGTCGGTACGTAAATCAATTTTCGAAGATATATACATTAAGATATAATTCGTTTTTTTAGGAAAGGGGTTCGGGGCGCAGAGCCTGCGCTCCCTTAATAAAGCAGCCTTGTACAATTAGCCTGTTTTAATGGTAAAATCAGTATTTTATGCCTGTCGGGGCATCCCGATCCCTTTTTTTCAAACAAAGGGTTTTTCCCGGGATAGCTGGCCCGGCAAAATTGATTGGTAAATTGATTTCCTTGCATTTTAAAAAAATAATATTGATATAAATCGGAAAATATGGTAGAATAAATAGGATAATATCATAAAGAATAAAAGTGAAATAAAAATGGTGATGGTATAATGTTTATAAATGTTCTTGGTGCGGGTCTTGCAGGCTGTGAAGCAGCTTGGCAGATAGCCCGCAGAGGAATAAACGTAAAGCTGTATGAAATGAAGCCGAATAAAAAGACCGCAGCTCATTCAAGCGATAATTTCTGTGAATTGATCTGTTCAAATTCGCTCAAAGCTGCCCGTGTTGAAAGTGCGGCAGGGCTGCTTAAAGAAGAAATGCGCAGACTTGGCAGCTTATTGATGCAGTGTGCGGATAAATGCGCAGTTCCTGCGGGCGGTGCGCTTGCTGTTGACAGAAATGATTTTTCTTCAATGGTGACCATGTGCATAAAAGAACATCCGCTTATTGAGGTGATCGGGGAAGAAGTGACTGATTTTCCTGATGAAGGTATTACGGTTGTCGCAACAGGACCGCTTACTTCCGATAAGTTTGCAGAAAAAATAACAGAAAAGTGCGGCGGAAGTCTTCACTTTTTTGATGCTGCCGCGCCTATAGTGACAGCAGCCAGTATAGATATGGACAGCGCATTTACAGCATCACGTTATGATAAGGGCGGAGACGATGCATACATAAATTGCCCCATGAATAAAGATGAATATGAAGCATTTCATGCTGCCCTTGTAAGTGCGGAACGTGCGCCGAGACATGATGTGGATGTTATGAATCCGAAGGTTTACGAGGGTTGTATGCCCGTGGAGATACTTGCAGGAAGAGGACTTGATACACTGCGTTTCGGACCCATGAAGCCTGTGGGACTAAGAGATCCCCGTACAGGTCACCGACCCTGGGCTGTGCTTCAGCTGAGAACGGAAAACAGTGAAAAATCTCTGTATAATCTTGTAGGTTTTCAGACAAATCTTAAATTTCCCGAGCAAAAGAGAGTATTCGGAATGATACCTGCTTTAAAAAATGCAGAGTATGTCCGCTACGGAGTGATGCACAGGAATACATTTTTAGACTCTCCCAAGCTGCTCAGAGCAGATTACAGCATGAAGGACGGGTCAGACATTTTCTTTGCAGGTCAGATGACCGGCGTCGAGGGATATATGGAATCGGCAGGATCAGGTCTTATTGCAGGCATAAATGCCGCAAGGAGACTAAAAGGTGAATCGCCGATGATATTGCCGCAGGAAACGATGCTTGGTGCTCTTGCGGGATATGCAGCGGAATCTCAATCAGCGGATTTTCAGCCGATGGGAGCGAATTTAGGAATAATTCCGCCCCTTGAAGAGCATATTCGTGATAAACGTGAAAGAGCAGCAGCTTATGCAAGAAGGTCTCTTGAACTTATAGAAGCTTATCGTGATAAGTGATAATAAAAAACTTATGAATGATCGTACAATATGTGAACTGCTGTTCTACTGATATACGGAGGGAAAAATGAAAGTAATAATAGACGCATTTGGCGGCGACAATGCTCCTCTTGCGGTTTTGAAGGGGAGTATTGTTTCTCGCCGGGAGCATCCAGATATAGAGATAGCTCTTGTAGGAAATGAAGAAAAAATAAAAAAATGTGCCGAAGAAAATAAGCTGGATATAAGCGGGTTTGAGATTTTCCATGCTGACACCGAGCTGTTGATGGAGGATGATCCCGGAGCGGTGCTGAAAGAGAAAAAAAACAGCTCCATGGCTGAGGGACTGAGGCTTGTAGCTGAGGATAAAGGCGACGCATTCGTAAGCGCAGGCAACAGCGGCGCGATAACTCTCGGCGCAACTATGATAGTCAAAAGAATAAAAGGCGTAAAAAGACCGGCTTTTGCACCGATAATGCCCACATCAGGCGGTCCGTTCATGCTTATAGACGGTGGTGCGAATGTAGAGGTCCGTGCAGAGATGCTCAGGCAGTTTGCAATAATGGGAAGCGTGTATATGGAAAAGATCCTTGGAATTGAAAGACCCAAGGTAGTGCTTGCAAATGTAGGGACAGAGGATCACAAAGGCGATACGCTGCGTCATGAAGCCTTTGCTCTTCTGAAGGAAACAGATATTAATTTTGTGGGTAATACAGAAGCAAGAGATATTCCCTCGGGAGTTGCTGATGTTGTTGTAGCAGACGGATTCACAGGAAATATAATTGCAAAAATGTATGAAGGTGCGGCAAAAGAGATCGTAGGGATGTTCAAAGGAGTTTTCTATAAGAATCTCAAGACTAAATTAGCTGCGCTGATGATGAAAAAAGAAATGTATGAGCTCAAGCAGTATTTTGACTATAACAGATACGGCGGAGCAGTTGTGATGGGTGTTAACAAGCCTGTATTCAAGGCGCACGGCAGCGCCAACGAAGTAGCTGTAGCTGCGGCGATAAAAGCAGCTGCCGATTATGCGTCTACAGGTGCGATAGAGATAATAGCAAAAAAAATTGCGGATATTAATAAAAAAAGTACCGAGGTATAAAAATGAAAGAGCTTGAAAAGCGAATTGGATATACATATAAAAATATAGGCTATCTTGAAAATGCGCTTACCCATTCTTCATATGCAAATGAGGTCAGGCATGGTGTAAAAAGCAACGAACGTTTGGAGTTTTTGGGAGATGCTGTACTGAGCATCGTTGTTTCTGATTACATATACAGAAACTGCCCCAAAATGCCTGAGGGTGATCTGTCCAAGCTGAGGGCAGCGCTTGTGTGTGAAAAAAGCCTTTGCCGTTTTTCAGCGGCGCTTGGTGTAGGTGATTATCTGAAGCTTTCAAGGGGCGAAAAAAATCTTCACGGCAACGAGCGTCCGTCAATACTTGCTGACGCATTTGAGGCCATAATAGCTTCTATTTACCTTGACGGCGGAATGGAGCAGGCGCGAAGGTTTGTACTGCGTTTTGTGGAACCCGAGATAAAAAATCCTAAGCCCAGGGCATTCAAGGATTATAAAACCACCTTGCAGGAGATAATACAGAAGAATCCCGAAGAGAAGCTTTCATATGTTCTGGTGGGAGAGGAAGGTCCCGACCATGATAAGCATTTTACGGTTGAGGTTCATCTGAACAATAATGTGATAGGCAAGGGCGGCGGAAGAAGCAAAAAAGAAGCCGAACAGCAGGCAGCAAGAGAAGCGCTTAAACTTATGGGTTACTGAATCATAGAGCTATAACGGAGGCGGTAAGTATCAGACATTCAAATATAGCAATTTTTGTACCGCATAACGGCTGTCCTCATCAGTGTTCCTTCTGCAATCAGAAAGAGATAACGGGACAAAGCTTTCAGCCTCACACAGAAGATGTTATTTCTGCGATCGATACAGCAAGACGTTCTCTCGGGGACGGCACAAGAGCTTCGGAGATAGCATTTTTCGGCGGGAGCTTTACTGCAATAGACAGAGAATATATGAATGAGCTTTTGTCTGCTGCAAAGCCGTTTGTAAAAAGCGGGGAATTTGCCGGAATACGTATTTCCACAAGGCCCGACGCAATTGATGAAGAAATACTTGATATACTGAAGGAAAGCGGAGTAACCTCAATTGAACTCGGTGCCCAGAGTATGGATGAACGGGTACTGCTTCTGAATGAAAGAGGTCATACCGCAAAGGATGTGGAGAAAGCATCCCGGCTTATAAAGGAATACGGTTTTTCCCTTGGTCTACAGATGATGACAGGACTTTACGGCAGTACGGAAGATACTGATAAAAAAACAGCCGAAAAGCTTGCAGCCCTGTTGCCTGATACCATGAGGATATATCCCACAGTCCTGATGAAGGGTACAAGACTTTATGAGCTTTACAAGGAAGGAAAATATTATCCGCCTGATACAGAACAGTCCATACCGCTGTGCGCATGGCTTCTCGGATATTTTGAAAGTATGGGTATAAAAGTGATACGCCTTGGTCTGCATGACAGTGACAGTCTGCGTGAAAGCATGGCAGGCGGAGCATTTCATCCTTCCTTCCGTGAACTTTGCGAAAGCCGTATCATGCTTGAAAAAACACTTGAACAGCTCAAAGGTGAGGACTGCGGAAATATTGAGGTTGTCATTAATCCGAAAAGTATATCAAGGTTTATCGGTCAGAAGCGGTCAAATATAAAAAAACTTGAAGAGATGGGATATAATATCAGAGTCATTACTGATGAAAGCTCAGGAAAATACGATGTTCGTATCCATAGGACAGACAGGGTGCGCAACTGAATAAAGAAAGTGATGTATTGAAATTAAAAACATTGGAAGTTCAGGGATTCAAGACTTTTCCCGATAAAACAAAACTGAATTTCACAGAGGGCATAACAGCTGTTGTAGGACCTAACGGCAGCGGAAAGAGCAATATAAGCGATGCTATACGCTGGGTGCTGGGGGAACAGTCTGCAAAAGCTTTGCGCTGTTCAAAAATGGAGGACGTAATTTTCAATGGAACTCAGCAGAGAAAGAAGACAGGATATGCTCAGGTAACTCTGTCGTTTGATAATACAGACAGGACATTGCAGTTTGACGGAGATGATGTTGCCATCACAAGGAGATATTACCGCTCGGGTAACAGTGAATATCTCATCAACAACACCGCCGTAAGACTACAGGATATACATGAATTGTTTATGGATACAGGTCTTGGCCGTGACGGTTATTCTATGATCGGTCAGGGTAAGATAGACAGTATCGTTGCTACCAAAGGCGAAGACCGGCGTGAGATATTTGAGGAAGCGGCAGGAATATCTAAATTCCGTTATAAAAAAGCCGATGCCGAAAGAAGACTGGGAAGGACAGAGGAAAACCTTGTACGTCTGAGAGATATAATGACTGAGCTTGAGGGACGTGTAGAACCGCTCAGGATACAGTCAGAAAAAGCAAAAGCTTATCTTGAATATGCAGGTGAGAAAAAGGGACTTGAAATAGCCTTATGGCTGAAAACACTTGACCGTTCCGCCGCAGCTGTAAGAGAACAGGAGGACAAGCTTGCGGTTGCATCCTCGCAGTATAACGATACCGAGGAAATACTCAGTTCTATCCAAAAAGAAAATGAACAGATAGATGAAAAGCAGAATGATCTTAACATCCGTATAGAAGAGATGAGAAGCAGTGTTTCGGAAAGCGAAAAGCAGGCAACAGAAAAACGTTCTGATATTGCTGTTCTTCAAAGTGATATAAAGCATAATTCCGAAACGAAGGACAGGATCAGCCATGAGATACGGTCTTACTCTGATTCGGGCAAGGAGCTGCGGGAAAAGATATCTGCCGATCGTGAAAAGATCGGGGAACTCGATAAGAAGCTTTCAGCCCAAAGAGAGGAACAGGGGAAGTACACAGACGAGCTTCTTCTTCTCAGATCGGGTGAATCGGATTCAACCGATAAGCTGACAGAACTTAATATACTGCTGAGTGATCTGAATGTAAGATCATCCGAGGCAAAGATCAGATATATGACTTCCGAAAGTACCGTAAATGAACTTAACGACCGGATGGAAGCTATAGAAAATAATATAAAAGCAAAAACCTCTCAGATAGTAACTCTGGAAGAGATCATTTCAGATTACGAAAAGATGGCCGAGGATTGTGAAGATACCATTAAGAACTTTGACAGCGAAAAGGAAGAGATACAAAGCAGTATTGACGTTCAAAGAAAAAAATGTGACGAATACAGAATGAAGATACAGTCGCTTCGTGTATCTGCACAGCAGAATTCGGGAAAAGCAAAAATGCTTGAGGATCTGGAAAGAAATCTTGAGGGCTTCACCCACAGCGTTAAAATAGTGATGCGTGAGTCAAAAAAAGGTACTCTCCGCGGCATACACGGACCTGTTTCAAGAGTTATACATACCCCTTCCGAATACAGCACGGCTGTTGAGATAGCTCTTGGCGGCGCAATGCAGAATATCGTTACAACCAACGACGAGGATGCAAAGGCTGCCATAGCGTATCTGAAAAAGAATGACGGCGGACGTGCAACATTTTTGCCTATGTCAACTATAAAAGGCAGAACTCTCACCGAAAACGGACTTGAAAAATGTGATGGCTTTATAGGGATCGCTTCTCAGCTGTGCTCCTGTGAAGATTGTTACAGGGGAATACTTGAAAACCTTCTGGGCAGGATAGTTGTTGCCGATAATCTTGATAAAGCGGTTATGATCGCAAAAAAATACTCATACCGTTTCAGGATAGTAACTCTTGACGGTCAGGTAGTCAATACAGGCGGTTCGCTGACAGGCGGTTCCCTTTCTAAAAGTACCGGCCTTCTGGGAAGAGCAGGAGAGATAGAAAAGCTGAGAAAGATCTCTCAGGAAATCATGCAGAGAGTGGAAAAGGGTGAGGGACTGCTTGAAGAAGAAAACGAAAAGCTTCAGGCGCTTGAAAACTCACTTTCGGAGCATAATGACAAGACAAACGACGCCAAGGGCGATAAAATAAAGATAGAGGCGGAGATAAGAAGCAGAAATACCGAGCTTGAAAATACAAAAAGATCTCTCAGGGAAAGTGAAGAGGAAAAGAAAACCTCGCTGAAAAAGCTTGAAGAGCTGAACCTGAAAATGCAGGAATCCAGGAATGAACTTGATAAGCTGCGGTCCGAAATATCCAGGAATGAAGAACAGCTCAGAACCCTGACAGGTTCCAAGGATAAGCTTGCAAAAAACAGAGAAGAGCTGAGCGAAAAACTTCAGGATATAAGACTGAATATAATAAGCACAGAAAATGAAATATCTTCTCTCGAAAAAGAGATAGAAAACGCTCGTGAACACCTGTCAAATTCCGAAGACAGAATGGAGCAGGGCAAACGTGAGATAGAGTTGCTTGAAAAAAACAGCGCCGATTATATGCAGAGAATAAAAGAGCTTGAAGATCAGGCTGCCGGTCTTATGAAAAAAGCCGCCGAAATGAA
This sequence comes from uncultured Ruminococcus sp., assembly GCA_902763365.1. GTDB lineage: Bacteria > Bacillota > Clostridia > Oscillospirales > Acutalibacteraceae > UBA1213. Next base: position 35,867 of record CACWRT010000005.1, on the reverse strand, counting down.
ATCTCAGACAGATTCGCTGCTTCAGGAAAGAATGTCGCTTGATAAAAGACGTTCCGAGCTTTACCGCACAGAACGTGACAAAACAGGCGAAAGGGAAAGGATAAGCAGCGAGCTTGCCCGCCTTGAAGAAAGAAAGAACAGCCTTCAGAAAAACTATGACGATATTATTCAGAAGCTCTGGGAAGAATACGAGCTTACAAAAAAAGAGGCTGAAAAGATCGCGGTTCATATAGAAGACCAGGGTAAAGCTCAGAGACGTTTGTCCGAGCTCAAACAAAAGATAAAAAGCCTTGGCAGCATTAATGTAAGCGCTATTGAGGAATATAAAGAGGTCAGCGAAAGATATGAATTTATGAGCGTACAGCTTGGTGACGTAGAAAAGTCCAAAGCCGAACTGCTGCACCTTATAAATGATCTTACAAAACAGATGAGGGAAATATTTATCGACAGATTCAATCTTATAAACGAGAATTTTTCCAAAACTTTTGTTGAGCTTTTCGGCGGGGGAAAAGCGTCACTTTCTCTTTCCGATCCCGAAAATGTGCTGACAACAGGTGTAGATATATCTGTAGAACCACCGGGAAAGATAGTGTCGCATATAGAACTGCTTTCAGGCGGAGAGAAAGCGCTTGTTGCAATTGCGCTGTACTTTGCGATAATGAAGGTGCGTCCTGCGCCGTTCTGCGTAATGGACGAGATAGAGGCTGCGCTTGATGATGTAAATGTTTATCGCTTTGCAGAATATCTCAGACGCATGAATGACAGAACACAGTTTATTTGTATCACACACAGAAGAGGTACAATGGAAGAGGCCGATGTTTTGTACGGCGTCACGATGCAGGACAGAGGAATATCAAAAATGCTTGAACTGAATGTCAGCGAGGTTGAACAGAAGCTTGGCATGAAAGCATGATATTTTAAATAATACTCAAAAATTCTCGGGAAGCCCGAAGTACAGGAATTTTGCCTGATATTTGCACTTTAGGAGGAAATAGACAGATGGGATTTTTTGAAAAGATAAAAGAGGGACTTAAAAAGACAAGAGATGCGCTTTTCGGAAGAATAGATAAGATGCTGAAATCGTTCACCAAAATTGACGACGAGCTTTTTGAAGAACTGGAAGAACTGCTTGTTATGGGCGATGTAGGTATGTATACTGCCGAAAAAATCTGTGACGAACTGAGAAAGAGAGTAAAGGAAGAGGGCATAACCGATCCTTCCGAGATCAGACGTCTGCTTGAAGAAGTTGTTACAGAAATGCTTGCCGGCGGTCAGGAGCTTGATATAAGTACAAAGCCGTCGATCATACTTGTTATCGGAGTAAACGGCGTAGGTAAAACCACAACTATAGGCAAGCTTGCGGCAAAATTTGTCAGAGAGGGCAAAAGAGTAACAATGGCGGCTGCCGATACATTCCGCGCAGCGGCAATTGAGCAGCTTCAGATATGGGCTGAGAGAGCGGGAGCTGATCTTATAAAGCAGAATGAAGGTTCTGATCCTGCGGCAGTTGTATTTGATGCAATTTCCTCAGCAAAGGCAAGGGGCAGTGATATAATAATTGCAGACACGGCAGGAAGACTTCATAATAAGAAGAATCTCATGGGTGAGCTTGCTAAAATAAACAGAATAATTGACAGGGAGCTTCCCGATTCCTCAAAAGAAGTTCTTCTTGTGCTTGACGCAACTACAGGTCAGAATGCTGTAAATCAGACAAAGGAATTCCGTACAGCGGCAGGCATTACGGGTATAGTACTTACAAAGCTTGACGGAACAGCCAAGGGCGGCGTAGTACTTGCAATAAAGGAGGAGCTGGATGTTCCTGTTAAATATATCGGAGTCGGTGAACAGATAGATGATCTTCAGCCCTTTGTTCCCGAAGATTTTGCGAGAGCGCTGTTTGCCGATGAAGCTGCCATAGAGGAAGCTGCAAAAGCCGAGACGGCAGCAAAAGAGGAAACAACAGCAGCTGAAACCGGATCACAGCCGGGCGAAGAAGAATACAGACCTGCAACAGCTGATATCTGGGCGCAGATAGATGCTCAGGCAGAAGCGGAAAAGCAGGCGCTTGCCGAAGACGAGGAAGCACAAAGGCAAAGAGAGCTTGAAGAGGCTAAGGCAAGAGAAGAAGCGGAACAGGAACGTCAGAGAAAGCGTGAAGAAAGAAAGAGCCGCGCTAAAAAGAGAAACTGGAGTACCGATACATCTGCCGAGAGCAATAATACATCAGAAGAAGATGATGATTGGCTGAAAGCATGGAGAGAGGGAAAATAATAAGTGAGGTCGATATAAATGAACTTTGTAATCGCATCAAATAATCAAAAAAAAGCCGAAGAACTTGAAAGAATATTAAAGCCCCTGGGAGTAAGTGTAAAAACAGCAGAGCAGCTTGGTATTTCACTTGACGATGTGGAAGAAACAGGAATGACATTCAAAGAAAATGCCGAACTGAAGGCAGAAGCCGCGCTGAATAAGACAGGATTGCCGTCTATTGCAGATGATTCTGGATTGATGGTGGATGCGCTGGGCGGTCGCCCGGGAGTATACTCCGCAAGATATGCCGATACGGATGAAGACAAGATTAATAAGCTCATAGGCGAGCTTGCGGCTACGGGAAGCGAAAACAGGGCTGCGCATTTTGCCTGCGTAATATGCTGCGCGTTTCCCGACGGAAGAAAGATATTTGCATACGGTCAGTGTGACGGCAATATAGGATTTGCCCCGAGAGGCAATAACGGTTTCGGTTATGATCCCATATTTTTCGTTGAGGGCAATAAGACTTTTGCTGAGCTGACCGATACACAGAAGGACGCTATGAGTCATAGAGGAAAAGCTCTTCGTGAGTTGAGCGAACTGTTAAGACAAGAGATATAAATAATCACAAGGAAAGAGGAAATATAATGCTGACAAGTAAACAGAGGGCATTTCTGCGCTCTCTTGCGACCGATATTGATACCATTGTATATGTAGGAAAGGGCGGCATGAGCGGACAGATAATAAAACAGGCCGATGACGCTATGACAGCAAGGGAGCTTATAAAAGGCAAGGTACTTGAAACAGCCGATATTACACCGAGGGAGGCAGCCGAACATATAGCGGCAGAAACACAGTGTGATGTAGTACAGGTAATAGGATCAAAATTTGTACTTTTCCGCAGAAATCCGGAAGCGCCTAAAATAGAATTGCCGAAAGCAAAGAAGAAAAGATAATAAAAGAAAAGACATTCAGACAGCATAGAACGGAGTGATAATAATGAAAATCGGATTATTCGGCGGCAGCTTTAATCCCATCCATAACGGCCATATAGAGCTTGCAAAAGCGTTTTACAGTGAACTCGGACTTGACAGGCTGCTTATAATGCCGTCATATATAGCGCCGCACAAATTTGTGGATACTCCCGTATTTCCCGATCAGCGCTTTGAGATGTGCTGTCTTGCGGCAAAGGGCATAGAAGGCTTTGAGGTAAGCAATATCGAGATAAAACGTCACGGAGCAAGCTATACATACCTTACACTGAAAGAGCTTTCATCACTTTGTCCCGATGATGAGATATACCTTATCACAGGAGCGGATATGTTTTTGACCATTCATGAATGGAAAAAGCCTGAGGTAATATATAAGCTTTGCACAATATGCGGTGTTCCGAGAAATGATGATGATATCAGTTCTCTTGTAAGACAGGCTGAGTATCTCGGGACTCTTGGAGCAAAGACAAGGATACTGGATAAAAAAATAATGACCGTTTCATCTACGGAGATAAGAAAAAAGGTAAGATCGGGAGAAAGTATCGCGGGTCTTGTTGATCCGAAGGTTGAGATATATATAACAGAACATCATCTTTACAGGTAATAGTTAATAACAAAAAATAAAGTTACAGGACAGGGAGATAGAAATGGGATTACTGACGCCTACAGTTGCACTCAGGAAGGTCACCGAGATCACGCCCGAGCTTTTGAAGGAAATGGGTATAGATGCAATTCTGCTTGATGTAGATAATACTCTTGCCCCGCCCACGGAAAAAACGCCCTATGAAGGTGTACAGCAGTGGATAGATACGATCAAGAACAGCGGTTTTGCAGTGGTTATATGTTCAAACAATTTTCATTCAAGAATAACACCGTTTTCAGAGTCTGTTGGTCTTGATTGTGTTGCAATGAGCATGAAGCCCTTTCCCATAGGGTTCAACAGAGCAAAGAAGAAGCTGCACGAGAAACCTAAAGCAGTAGTTGTGGTGGGGGATCAGATCTATACCGATGTACTGGGAGCAAATCTTGCGGGAATGCAGTCCATACTCCTTGAGCCCAGATCCGAAGAAAAGGGACTGACCATATGGATAAGAAGAAAGCTTGAGGTAGGAATAAGAAAAAAACTGTATTCCGATAAAACATAAATTTTTTTAAAGGGAGAATGAAAATGTCTGTCAGCGATCCTAAAAAAATAGACGCTATTGCGGCTAAAGACAATATGCTTATAATGCTTATAACAGACCACCTGAGATGGGATAAATATCAGGTGGCACATTTGCAGATGCTCCAGGATAAGCTTAATACATATATACGTTTTATTGATAATAAAGGTTATGCAGAAAGATTTCCGGATAAAGAATTTACGGAATTTGTAATAGAGATAAATTTCCTGCATCAGTATGATGAAGGCTTTGTTAAAATGCTGGAGCTTGCAAAGCCGGAGCTTTTCAGGCGTCATATAACCGTAAAATACAGTGTGGAATAAACCGGGAAATCAAAAGGAGATCGCTTTTTTGAAAGTAAAAAATAATACACCTTCCGAAAATACTGTGCTGAAGCTGATGATCCCTGCCGTATTCTGTACATTGCTGTGGGGAACGGCGTTTCCTGCGATAAAGTCGGGATATGGCTTTTTTCAAATTGGCAGCGCAGATGTGGGGTCAAAACTGCTTTTTGCAGGAGCAAGATTTTTTATTGCAGGAATAATTGTTCTGTTGATAATGGTATGCGGCAGATCAGATAAAATAAGGATAATACCCGGACGCAGTGATATATTACCTGTTTTGTCACTGGGTTTTTTCCAGACATTTCTCCAGTATCTGCTGTTGTATCTCGGTATATCTGCCGTATCGGGAACAAAATCTGCTCTTTATACATCCGTTGCAGCCTTTGCAACGGTTCTTGTATCGCCGCTGTTTTTTAAAGGCGATTATATCAGCATGAAAAAGACAGCCGGATGTATTGTGGGAGTTTCGGGTATATTGTTTATGACATTCAATGACGGCGGACTGGGCGGCTTTACATTTTCGGGGGACGGACTTGTACTGCTTTCAAATCTTTCGGGAGCAGCAGGAAATCTCGTCAGCAAAAAGGTAACATCAGGCGAAAGGACTCCTTCATTTGCGGCGGCATGGCAGCTTATATCAGGAGGGACAGGACTGATAATTACAGGGCTTGCATTCGGAGGAGATCTGACACGGGGATCTGTAACAGGCTGGTTAGTGCTTATATATCTTGCAGTAATGGCAGGCGTTGCCTTTATGATATGGACAGACCTTCTTAAAAAGAATACTGTGAGCCGTGTTGCGGTATATAATCTGCTTATACCGGTATTCGGAACAATGTGGTCAGGTATTTTTCTCGGAGAAAATATTTTAACGCCTGTAAATCTTATTGCTCTTATTCTTGTATGCGGCGGAATATTTCTTGTTAACTATTCTCCCGCTAAGAGCCTGCATTCCTGATTCTGACTTACAAAGCTTTTATCTTACGCATAATTCACCGTATCACGGTTTGTGTCTTTTTATTATTCCGCTGCCGATAATTTGTGAAACCAATAATTCTCAAAGCTTCGGGAATTATTTTATACCGATGCCGGATCATATACTTAAAAGAAAGAAGGTATTGCCTATGAAACCGATAAAGACAATTGATATATGGGGCGATTCTATACTCAAAGGTATAGTGTACAGCGATGATGAAAAAAAGTACCGCCCAGCAAAGCTCAGCGCTGTAAAGATACTTGAAGAGGAATTTACAGACATTACATTCAAAAATTACTCACGCTTTGGCAATACAATAAACAGAGGAGAAGAACAGATAAAAAGGCATATTATCTCGGGCAAAGCAGCAGATATGACCATAATAGAATTCGGCGGAAATGACTGTGATTTCAAATGGAAGGACGTATCGGCAGCATACCTGTCCGAGCATATACCGAATACAACGAGAAATGAGTACAAGGAAAGTATTGTAAAAGTAATAAATCTTCTTCGTGAATCGGGAAGTATACCTGTAATAATGAATCTTCCCCCCATAAGCGCCGATAAATATTTTGACTGGTTCTGCCGGGATGAGGAAACAGACCCGGAGAATGTGCTGCGCTGGCTCAGGGAAAAACAGATAATATACAGAACACAGGAGCTTTATTCACATACAGCCGATATTACTGCAAAAGAGCTTGATACTGCACTTATGGATGTCCGTACAAGTTTTCTTGAGATAAGAAATTATTCCGATTATCTTTGCACAGACGGCATACATCTTAATGAAAAAGGACAGAAAGTACTCGGAGAAACAATGATAGAGCAGCTTAAAAAAATAATTCAGGGGTGATAATATGAATTTCAGAGTAGGTCACGGATATGACGTACATCGTTATGCGGCGGGAAGAAAGCTTATACTTGGCGGAGTGGATATTCCTTTCGGCAAAGGACTTTCAGGACATTCAGATGCGGATGTAGTTGTACACGCAATAATGGATTCTCTGCTGGGAGCCGCTGCTATGGGTGACATAGGCCAGCATTTTCCCGATACAGATGAAAAATACAGAGGCGCTGACAGTCTCAAACTGCTTGAACACGTAGCAGACCTTTTAAGACTGAACGGATATGAGATCTCAAATATTGACGCCACTATAGTTGCGCAGGCGCCCAAACTCAGACCGTATATAAACGCTATGCGCAAAAATATAGCAGTTGCAATGAAAACAGACACAAGCGCCGTAAGCGTCAAGGCTACGACTGAGGAAAGGCTTGGTTTCACGGGACATCTTGAAGGAGTAGCAGCACATTGTGTATCACTTATTTATAAAGCGAACCGAGAATAATAAAACGGATATGTGAAGTGTAGATGACAATACTTCGGCAGATTTACGTACAGCTGAAATATTGCCTTACAAAGAGGTAGATCATTATGACTGAACGATCACAGATCAAGGAAAAGATAAGACGGCGTGTAATGGTCGTAGATGATGAAATGATCAACAGGCAGCTTTTAGGTTATATTGTAAGCCGTGATTATGATGTTATTTATGCCGAAAACGGAGTCGAAGCATTAAGTAAGGTAAAGAATGAAAAAGAAATGATTTCTCTTATCCTGCTTGATCTTATTATGCCGGGAATGGACGGTTATGAGTTTCTTTCTGTAATTCAAAGCGATCCCGAACTCAGACGGATACCTGTTATAGTGCTTACATCAGAAAAGAATGCGGAAGTAAAATGCCTCAGACTTGGCGCGGTAGATTTTATTCCCAAACCTTATGATATGCCGGATGTTATCCTTGCAAGGGTTGGCAGATCTATAGAGCTTTCCGAAGGCAGTAAAATAATAAATGACACAGAAAATGATATCATTTCGGGTCTGTATACAAGGCAGTATTTTTACAGATATTGCGAAAGACACGATAAATATTTTCCCGGGATACCGATGGATGCGGTTGCTTTGAATATAAACCGTTTTCACTTTCTTAATGAGATATACGGCCGCAGCTATGGCGATAAGGTTCTTGGTATGATCGGTCATGAGATACGCAGGCTTTTAAAAAACAAAAGCGGAATGGCTTGCCGCAGTGATGCGGACAGCTTTTATATTTACATAGAGCATCAGGATGATTATGACGGAATTATAGATGAACTTGCGGGAAGGATATGGGACTCAGCCGGAAATGATCATATTAATCTGCGAATGGGTATATATTCCTTTGCTGATACAGAGTTGAATATAGAGGAACGTTTTGACAGGGCATTTCATGCCTGCAACCCGATTAAAAGCATCCAGAAAGCAGGGTATAAAAATCATCTCGCATACTATGATGATTCAATGCATGAAAAAGAGCTTTTCTCCGAGAAGCTTTTGTCAGAGATGGATAATGCTATCAGAGAAAGACAGTTCAAGGTCCACTATCAGCCGAAATATAACATAAAAGGAGACAGACCTGTACTGAAAAGCGCGGAAGCGCTGATAAGATGGCAGCATCCCGAATTCGGTTTTATAAGTCCGGGAGTGTTCATACCGCTTTTTGAAGAAAACGGACTTATACATAAGCTTGATAAATATGTCTGGAGAGAAGCCGCGCATCAGATAAGGGAATGGAAAGACAGTTTTGATATTACCTTGCCTGTATCAGTGAATGTATCGAGGGTAGATCTGTTTGATCCTGATCTTGGGGATGAGCTTCTGAATATTGCAGGTGAGTCGGATATCGACCCGTCGGAATGTTTTCTTGAGATAACAGAGTCTGCATATACGGACAATTCTTCTCAGATGATAAGTACAGTTCAGTCACTCAGGGAAAAGGGCTTTCATATCGAAATGGATGATTTCGGCTCCGGGTATTCATCCTTGAATATGCTTGCGTCAATGCCAATAGATGCGCTGAAGCTTGATATGGTATTCGTGCAAAATATCTGTGAGGATAAAAAAATGCCCGCATGGTAGAGATAATGATAGACATAGCTTCATTCCTTTCGGTTCCCGTAATAGCCGAGGGAGTGGAGAAGGAAGAGCAGTACAGGCTTTTAAAAGAGCTGGGATGTGATATAATACAGGGATATTACTTTTCAAAACCTGTACCGCCCGAAAAATTTGCAGATCTTATTGAGAAAGAGATAAGCTTGTCAAAATAAAGAAATATTAAGCCGGGAGGGTAAAAAATGCTGACTGTTGATGATCTTAAAAAATTCGGAGCGAATACAGAAGAAGGAATCGGACGCTGTATGGGAGATGAAGGCTTCTATATGATGCTTGTATCGTCTTTTTTGGGAGACACAAGACTTGACCAGCTTGAAAAAGCATTGAAAGACAACGATCTTGATAAAGCCTTTGAGGCGGCTCATGCGCTTAAAGGTATGGCATCAAATCTTTCTCTTGATCCCATTACCGGGCCGGTGACGGAAATGACAGAAATGCTGAGAAGCAGAACAATGACCGATTATTCAGTACTGATAAAGGACGCGAAGGATAAAATGGAAGTTCTGCGGACCATGGCGGATCAGTGACAGGTATTTTGTAAAAGAGGTGTAGTAAGTTGCTGAATGTGTCACATCTGACAAAAAAATATCATCGTTTTGTCGCTAATGATAATCTTAGCTTTATAGTAAATGACGGTGAAACTGCCGTGCTTGCAGGACCGAACGGCGCAGGCAAATCTACTGCCATAAAATGTATCGCAGGACTGCTGAGGTTTGACGGCGAGATTGAAATATGCGGATTTAATAATAAAAGCATAGACGCAAAAAAAATACTGGGTTATGTACCCGAGATACCTGCGCCCTTTGAGCTTCTTACGGTATGGGAGCATATGGAATTCATTGCAAGAGCATACAGACTTGAGGATTGGGAAAAACGCGCGGAAGAGCTGATGAGCAGGCTTGAGCTTACGGATAAAAGGGATAAGCTGGGAAAAGAGCTGTCAAAAGGAATGCAGCAAAAGATAAGTATCTGCTGCGCCATGCTGATCGAGCCAAAGGTCGTATTGTTTGATGAGCCTCTTGTTGGACTTGATCCCCATGCTATCAAGGAACTGAAAGCCATGCTGGGTGAGATGAAGAAAAATGGTACGACTATTATCATATCCACACATATGCTTGAAAGTGTTGAGGATATATGGGACAAGGTTTTCATAATGATGAACGGGAAGATCGAAGCTGAACGTACAAGAAGGTTTGTGGAAGAAAGCGGAGAAAACCTTGAGGAGCTGTTCTTCAATATAACCGAGAAGAAACAAACGGGGGCTGATGCACAGTGAATTCGATTTTATATTTGCTGAGAAAGACAGTCAAGAATGAGATACTTGATACTCTCCGTCATCCGCTGAAATTTATACTGTACGCTTTTGTTGCAGTCAGCATGATATACGGCGCAGTCAGAGGATACACGGCAGGGGATGACCTGGGAAATTCGGAAATATTCAGCGATCCCAGATTACTTTCGGGAGCATATCTTGCAGTACTGTTTTTCATAAGCATACCAATCATGCTGAAAGGTCTGAGTTCGGGGACAAGCTTTTTTTCCCTGAGCGATGTCAATAATCTGTTTGTTGCGCCCGTATCCCCGAAAAAAATATTAGTATACGGTATAGGCCGTCAGCTTGCGTCCATGCTTGTACTTGTTGTGACTTTTGCGGCATACGGCGGAATGATAATCAAAATGTTCAGGGTGACGGTTTCCCAGGCGGCGGTCCTCATAATAGGTATTGCGCTGATGCTTATTCTGGTCCAGCTTGTGACTCTTATGATCTTTTGTCTTGCCAGCACTCATCCCATAAGAGCAAAGGTGATGAAGTATTTCATATATGGCATGGCATTTTTTGCGCTGGGAACAGTAATTATTTATTCATTTACAAAAGGTATCAGTGTAGAAAGCATTTTTTCTGCAATCTCACTTCCAATGCTTGAGTACATACCATTTGTAGGATGGATGCACGGTTTTGTATTCGGCATAATGGAGTCGGATCTGACAAGGATAATTGTTTTCGGAGTACTTACTTTTCTGTCGGGAATTTCGGGAATAATACTATTAAAGGTCACACGGCTTGATTTTTATGAAGATGTTCTTTCTCAGGCAGAAAGCTATCAGGAATTCAGGGAAGCAGTCCGGGAAGGAAAGTTTTCCGATAAGGTAATGTTTGGCAATAAGGAGATTAAGCTGCGTAAAAAGGGCATAAACAAAGGCAGGGGAGCCTCATCTATATTTTATAAGCATTTGCTTGAGGGCGGACGAAGATCACGGTTCATGTTCTTTAATATCAATACATTTGTACTGATATTTGTGGCGCTTGTTATCGGATTCGGAATAAAGCAGGCAAAATCGGATATTGAACCAACGATAATATATCTGTCAGCTATGATAATTCTTGCATATGTACAGTTCTTTTTCAGCGCATCGGGAGACTGGGTAAAGGAGCTTACAAAACCGTATATTTATCTGATCCCTGACGGTGCGGTAAAAAAGCTTGTCATGGCTGCGGCGACAGGAATAATCAAGCCCTTTACTGACGGAATAATAACCTTTGTCATACTGGCATTTGTAGCGGGAGGACAGCCTGTAGATGTAATCACTGCCGCTCTGACCTACGGCAGCTTCGGAACGTTGTATATTGCCGCAAACGTTCTTGCGCAAAGGCTTGTGGGAATAGACAGTACAGGCGGTATTTTTATAACATTTTATATGTCAATGATAGTTCTGACCCTTTTGCCGGGGGTAGTTATCGGGCTTGTTGTGCTTTCCACAATGTCAGGCAGCTATGGCTTTATAGCGGCAACACTTCTTGGCGCGCCGCTGTTTATATGGAACATGATAGTTTCAGCGGGTATTTTCATCGCCTGCCGCAACCTTCTCAATAATACGGAATAGAATAAAAACGGATGTCATGCAGCGTAATACTACGCCCGCATACATCCGTTATTTTTTATCATATAAATATTTCGTAAAATTCTTCACTTTCCGCCATGGAATAGGATTTGCTTCCTGCGACGATATAATGGTTCTCAAGCTTTACATTTACTGCTTTAAGAACATTTTTTATTTTTATAGTCGTTTCAATATCCTTTCTTGAAGGAAAGGGTATACCGCTGGGATGGTTGTGTGCTATTATGGCGCTGTGAGCATTATATCTCAGCGCAAGCTCCATTACACGTTTGATATATACCTCGGAAGCATTCAGAGAACCTGTGCTCAATGCGCCGAAATAAAGCTCGGTATCATCCTTATCCCGCAGGACTATAATAACCTTTTCTGTAGGTACACCTAAGAACGCAGTGATGATCTTTGTGTTGAAGTTGGGAATATCCCCCTTGCTGTCAGGCAAAAAATACTTGTCATCAAGATATTTTCTTGTCAGCGGAGGTATCATTTTTATAAGCACAGCTGCACCGGAATTGATCCCCAATTCAGTCAGCAGACTGTACGGAGCTTCAAAAACAGCAGACAGGGATCCGCAGGAGCTTATAAGCTTTTCCGCTGATTTAACAGCTTCTTCAGGTTTCATGCAGAATGAAAGCAGTGCAGAGAGAATACCTACAGACACTTCTTGTATTTCTTCGTCCACAGTATCTTCCGTTCTTATGTTCTCTTTTTGATATGCTTCAGGCATCATGGTTTCCCTCCCAACGGAAAAGGCTTGCGAATTCATTTTTCTCCGACATAGCTTCTATGTTGGTATCTGCGATAATGTACCACTCTCTGAGTTTTATGCCGATATTATTAAGATTATTTACAATTATGGAAGCGGTTCCGATGTCCTGTTCAGATGGATAGGCAACTCCGTTTTTCATTATATTACATATTGAAGCGCTTGAGGCGTTATACTTTACAGCAAGTCTGTTTACACGGCCTATAAGTTCGGGTGAGCTTTTGCAGTCAAAACCTCCGAAAAACAATTCGGCACTTACGGCATCATAAAGTGAAAAGATAAAATTTATTTTGGAATGATCCAGTGAATATGCTATCAGACGTTTTCTGACAGAGCTTTCGCTATATGGTTTTCTTGAATCAAAGCTTTTATCATGTATGTATCCCTGACAGATCTTAGGAAGTGTATTAAGATATGTAATGACCCTATCGGTAAGGCCGAAATTTTTCAGCTCCTTCGGGTCTGCGTCAAGAATTGAAGAAACAGAGCCGAATCTGTTCAGAAGTTCATGGGCGAGAGGATTTGTATCCTTCATAGGTATTGCATAAAACAAAACTAATTCAAGTATTTCATGATCGTTAAAGCCTTCAAATTCATTGGACAGAAATTTCTCTCTGACCCTTCTCCTGTGTCCCGAATGAATTGATTTTTTCATGTATTTTTCACCTGACTTTAAATTAAACAAACCTGATTTACAGAGGTATTATGATATAAGAGACTGCTGAAAATATTAATAATCCCATCCAATGAAACCTGCTTCTTCCTCCACATTATAGAAAGCATTTTTCTCCAAAGTAGTCTGGTCTGATGATAAATGCATCCAGAAGCTCATGTTCTCGGGTATTGCAGAAACGGGTGTTTCCGCAACATAGAAATATATAGTCTTTGCATTTTGGAGACCATATGCACCTGTATAAATATGCTTTACATTTACTCCGTTTATAGGTTTCATTTCTGTTTTGCCTGTATCTGTAAGATAATTTAATTCTGTCAGCTGCGCTGAATAGCAATAATTATCTGCTTTGGTAATATCTGACATTTTGCCGGTGAACTCGCTGCATCTTACCTCAGGTTCAGACCCATAATATGTATCTGTATATTTACCTTCAAAGGTTCCGTCATTATGTATAGTTACAGAAGTACCCCAGCCGCCGACTCCTGATGAAAAAAGATAAGTGCCTGCAAACATAGAAAAATCACCGTTATTTATCTCAGGATTCGTCTGAACACTCGGTTCTTCCTGAACACTGCTTTCTGCCGCAGGCGTGACCGGTGTTTCCGTAACAGTGATTGTTGTGGTTACCTTTGAGGTCTGGGGCTGAGATGACGCAGCAGTATTGCTGCTTTCTTCCTTTGAGACTTCTTCTGTCTTACTGATATCGGCTGAGCTTTCGCTGACGCTGCTTTCCGGAATACTTTCAGCGGCGCTGCTTTCCGACGAAGTTTCAACAGCGCTGCTTTCAGGAACACTGACATCGGTCTCAGGAACACTTTCCATGGAACTATCCTTTGAACTATCCTCATTTAATGAAACCGTTTCAGATCGTGTGTTGTCTGCGGAATGTGTGTCGCTTCCTGAATTACCGGAGCATCCGCTAAGAAGACAAACCGATAATAATAAAGCAGTTAAGCATATTTTCTTATTCATTTCTCATGACTCCTTTGAAAAAAATGATCGCTCATTTAACAAAATAATACTTTTTTTGATAATTTCTATTATAATATATTTCAAGGATATTCTCAATAGTTATATATAGCATTTTTTCAATATTTGAACCCTGATCTGCCGTTTTATAGTGCAGAAATTTCTATCACGAAAATCAGGTGTCTGCTGCAAAAATACGATCGTTTCAACCCCGGGAAAAAAATAGGGGATTTATCACATAATCGACCTGCCGTCAATAATGAAGATCAATTTAAAAAATGCACAAGTGAAATTGAAATTTTAATACAACGAATTCCATGATAAATGTTTACAAAACCGAATATCTATTGTATAATATTAATTGAAATTTTAATGAAATTTGTTATATTTAGTTGAATATGATGTCCGCTTAAAAGGCATTATTCTTAAATGACAAATTCTATTATTATCGGAGGTGCAGAATGGGTAAATCCAAAAAGAATAACAGACGCGGAAAAAACAATTCCGCAAAAAATAAAGCAGGCATATCCAGGTCAAATATTGAAGAAAAAAACATTGACAAAAAGTCTGCCGAAAAAACCATAGAAAAAGTTCAGGTTATCCCCGAGGATAATACACCTGACGAAACAAAAGAAAAGGCAGCCCTGTCAAATGAGGACATTACTGCCGAAAAAAATGATATTCCCGAAAAGGATACACAGCAAACAGATGAAAAAAATGAAAGTGCTTTTTCCGAATTAACCCAACAGACAGAGGAGATCGAGCCTGCTGTTGCCGAAGAATCCGGTATAGCTGAAACAAGTATCGGTACCGTAGATCTTGAAGAACCGAAACAAAGCGAGGAAGCCGAGACAGAGGAAGAAGCTTCCGAGCCCGAACCCGACTCGGTAATGCCCTTTGCGCAGGGGAGCGGGGAAGCCGAAGCAGAGGAAGAAGCTGCCGAGCCCGAGCCCGACTCGGTAATGCCCTTTGCGCAGGAGAGCGAGGAAGCCGAAGCAGAGGAAGAAGCTTCCGAGCCCGAAGCCGACTCGGTAATGCCCTTTGCGCAGGAGAGCGAGGAAGTTGAAGCAGCCGAAGCAGAGGAAGAAGCTGCCGAGCCCGACTCGATAATGCCCTTTGCGCAGGAGAGCGGGGAAGCCGAAGCAGCCAAAGCAGAGGAAGAAACTGCCGAGCCCGAAGCCGACTCGATAATGCCCTTTGCGCAGGAGAGCGAGGAAGCCGAAGCAGCCGAAACAGAGGTACTGTCAGCTGTTCCCTTTGGAGCCGGTGAAACTATCGAAAACACTGTAACAAGCGATAAAGAAGGGTCCGTATCATTGTCGGAAGAAATGATGATGGAAGAAATAGAGGAACAGGAAGAAAGTTCAGAAGAAGAAGCTCCCGATCCCGAAAAATACTTTGATCCTTCTGTTGTTATCGAAGCAGAAATGCTTGATACGGTCAATTTTGCATTACAGCAGAACGGTATACGTGTAATAAAGAGTATCATGATCAGAAACGGTTCTGATGAAGCGCTGAAGGATGTGGAGATAGAGATAACATCCTTTGATGAGCTTTGTCTGCCCTATATTGCACATATTGATTATATACCCGCAAAGTCGGACTTTGAGATAAGAAATACAGATCTTAAACTCAACGGTGAAAAATTAGTATCTGTCAATGAGGCAGTAAGAGGACATATTGTCATCACCCTGACAAAAGACGGTTTTGTAGTAAACAGAACCGACAGGGAGATAAACATTCTTGCCTATGATGAATGTATAGGCTTCGGAATATATCCCGAGCTTTTATGTTCTTTTGTAACACCTAATCACCCTGACGTAATAAAGATAATCACAGATGCTTCAAAGCTGCTTGAGGAGTGGACAGACGATCCGTCATTTACAGCGTATCAGAGATGCGATCCCAACGCTGTACTGAAACAGGCAGCGGCGATCTACGGCGCAATAGAAAAACAGAATATAGTCTATTCCGTGCCCCCCGCAAGCTTTGAAAAAGGCGGTCAGAGGATCCGTATGTGTGATGCGGTACTTGAACAGAAGTTAGGCACTTGTCTTGATATGACATTGCTGTACGCATCCGCGCTGGAGCTTGTAGGACTTCATCCGATCCTTATTTTGTGCAGAGATCATATATTTGCGGGCGTATGGCTTGAAGATATGACATTCCCCGAAGCGGTGCAGGACGACCCCTCAATGCTCAGCAAAAAGCTGGCGCAGGGTATAAATGAAGTTGCGGTTATTGAATGTACCTGCATGAATGCGGGAAGAGAAACACCGTTTGATGAAGCTGCCGCAGCTGCCGAGAGAAAAATACCCGAATCACTTTATGTTATAGACGTGAAACGAGCAAGACTCAGCGGTATACGTCCCATTCCTATGAGAATAAAGGCTGACGGAGAATGGAAGGTGGAGAGAAGTGAAAGATCTGCCGATGAGCTGACAGCCGTACCAAAGGAGCTTGACAACGTTATAAGCATAGAAGAAACAGCCCGCGCTCCTCTTACCAAAAAGCAGCAGTGGGAGAGAAAGCTTCTTGATCTCGGTCTTAGAAATTCACTTATCAATTTCAGGATGTCCAAAACCACTGTTCCGCTTATGACGGATTCCATAGATGAGCTTGAAAACGCTCTTGCAGACGGAGAGGACTTTTCCATCCTGCCTCGTCCCGAAGATATGAAGATAAGCGGAAACGTAAGCTTTGATAATCTGGGTAATATGGCAGATTTCAAGGATATAATACATTCGGAGTTTAAGAATCACAGGTTAAGATCCGTGTTTACGGAAAAGGAGCTTACAGCGACTATAAAGGAAATATACCGTTCTTCAAAGGTGTCAATGGAAGAAAACGGCGCAAATACATTATATATAGCCCTGGGACTTCTGAAATGGTTTGAAACATCAAAGAGTACTAAGGCAAGATATGCCCCCGTTCTTCTTCTGCCGATAGAAATAGTAAGAAAATCGGCAGCAAAGGGATATGTTATCAGACTTCGTGATGATGATGCGGTGGTAAACATAACCTTGCTGGAAAAACTGAAGCAGGATTTTGAGATTGACATACAGGGACTTGACCCTCTGCCTCTTGACGAACACGGTATTGATACAAGAAAAGTCTTTACCATAATCCGCAAAGCTGTTATGGAAAAGAAAAACTGGGATATAAGCGAATCCGCATATCTCGGCATATTCTCCTTCTCTCAGTTTGTAATGTGGAATGATATAAGGAACCGCAGCGAAGAACTTGCCGAAAACAAGATCGTAAAGAGTCTTATGGACGGAAAGCTTGCATGGCAGGCGGAAGAGATGGACATGGGCAAGCGTGTACCCGAGGATGATGTACTTTTGCCGCTGCCTGCTGATGCTTCCCAGCTGTTTGCAATTGAATCGGCAGGAAAAGGAGAAAGCTTTGTACTCCACGGTCCTCCCGGAACAGGAAAGTCCCAGACTATTACGGCGCTTATAGCAAATGCGCTTGCGCAGGGCAAAACGGTTCTTTTTGTGGCAGAGAAAATGGCAGCCCTTGAGGTTGTTCAGAGAAGACTGGATAAGATCGGCATTGGTGATTTCTGTCTTGAGCTGCACTCAAACAAGTCCAAGAAGAAGGCTGTGCTGGAGCAGCTTAAAAAAGCGTCTGAGGTGACTAAGACAAAGAGCAGGCGTTCCTTTGCAGTTAAGGCACAGGCGCTGTCTGAGCTCAGGCATGAGCTGGATGTATATGCCGGCGCACTTCACCGCAGACAGCCCTGCGGAAAATCATTGTATCATCTTCTGAATGATTATGAATCAAATGAGATGTATCCCGAGCTGCCGCCCTTTGATGAAGATCTTGTAAAGCATATAGATCAGGATAAAATAGAAAAACAGGAGATAATGCTTGAAAGACTCATTGCAGCAGCCAAAGGTACGGGTCATCCCAAGGATCACCCCCTGAGTCCTGTAGGTGTAAAGGTTTATTCACAGCATTTCAAGATGCAGCTGCCTTCAAAGATCGCAGCCTATAAAACAGCTCTTGAAAATATAGGAAAACCGCTGATGAGCTTTGCAGGATCGGCAAATGTTCCGGCAGATACCTACGCAGCATCTCAGCTTGCGGTTCAGCTTGCAAAAGAAGCGGCAGTATGGTTTGACCTTCCCAAAGCCTGGGCAAAGAATGACAACCTTACGACATATATGTTCGGTATCTGGGAGCTGTGCGAGCATCATATAAATGCAAAGCAGATAAAGGATGAACTGGGCAGCAGCTGGAAGGACGATTTCTATACTCTGGACGGAAGAGGAATGTTAAATGAGTTCCGGGATGTATCGGCGAAATGGTTCCTTGCAAAATCTATTGGTATCAGCAAGATACATAAGAAGCTGTCACAGTATTCGACTTCACCGGTAAATAAAGAGAATATAGAAAAAATTCTGACCGATCTGACAGGCTATCAGTCCGAAAAGCAGGAAGCGGACAGACTTGACGCTGCATATCTGAACGACTTGGGCAGCCTTTATAACGGCAATAATACCGACTGGCAGGAGATAACCAGATATGCCGATAAAGCCAAGGAAAGCGCACAGAAGCTTAATGAGCTTACAGGTTCGGACGAGTTCAGAATGAGCTATTGCGGAAATACGGAAGCGAGAGAGATCATCCCTGTTCTGACAGAAGCATGGGAGAAGCTTGAAGCTGCAAGAAATGATTTCTATGGTATTCTTGAGATCAGGAATACTGATGAAGAAAACTGGATCGAAAATGAAATAAAGATGTGCGATAACATAGGAACACATCTGAGCCAGATGAAAGAATGGATCACTTGGAACGATATTTCCGAGGAAGCTGAAACAACAGGTCTTGCGCCGGCAGTTCAGGCTTACAGAGAGGGAATATCCCATAATGAGATAAAGGGCGCATATATCAAGACCATATCCAAAGCACTTGCAATAAAAGCAATAGACGGAAGCTCGGCGCTGAACAAATTCTCAGGACCTGTATTCAATGAAAAGATAGCGCAGTTCAGAAGGATGGATCAGGAGATAACGGAGCTTACAAAGGAAGAAATATACTGCCGTCTTGCCGCAAAGATACCGAATTTTGCCCGTGAAGCAGCCCAGAGCAGTGAGCTGGGTATCCTTCAGAAAGCAATAAGAAGCGGAGGAAGAGGAATAAGTATACGCAAGCTGTTTGATCAGATACCCAATATGCTGAAAAGACTATGTCCGTGTATGCTTATGAGTCCCATATCAGCAGCGCAGTATCTTGATCCGAAGAGAGAACCCTTTGATCTTGTAGTGTTTGATGAAGCGTCACAGCTGCCCACCTGTAAAGCGGTCGGGGTACTTGCAAGGGGCAAGGATGCTGTAATTGTAGGCGACCCGAAACAGATGCCGCCCACATCCTTCTTCTCTACCACATCGGTGGATGAGGATAACCTTGATGTGGAGGATCTTGAGAGCATACTTGACGACTGCCTTGCGCTCAATATGCCGCAGACGCATTTACTCTGGCACTACAGGAGCCGCCATGAAAGCCTTATTGCTTTCAGCAACCACGAATTCTACGAAAACAAGCTTTACACATTCCCGTCAGTCAATGACAGAGAAGCTAAGGTAAGACTTGTTCACGTTGACGGAATTTTTGAAAGAGGCAAAACAAGAAATAATATGGCAGAGGCTCAGGCTATTGTAGAAGAGCTGAAAAGGAGAGCGCATGATGAGGTTGATTCCGCATACAGTGTAGGTATCGTTACATTCAATGTAAATCAGCAAAATCTCATTGACGACCTTCTGACAGAAGCCTGCAAGGATGATGCCGAGCTGGAAAACTGGGTAAACAGGGAAGACGAACCGCTGTTTATAAAGAACCTCGAAAACGTTCAGGGTGATGAGCGTGATGTTATACTGTTCTCAATAGCATACGGTCCGGATAAGGACGGAAGAGTATCAATGAACTTTGGTCCTCTGAACCGTGACGGCGGATGGAGAAGGCTTAATGTTGCCGTATCCAGAGCAAGATGTGAGATGATAGTATATTCCAGCATGACTGCGGATATGATAGATCTTTCAAGAACGTCGGCAGATGGTGTGGCAGCCCTCAGATCCTTCCTGGAATATGCAGCGGGAAAAACTCTTGTCAGCGACAGCAACAGCGTTACAGCCGAGAAAAACAAGATCAAAGGCATTGCCGACACAATTTGCAGACATATTGAAGATCAGGGCTATAAGACCGACAGAATGGTAGGAAATTCGGAATACCGCATAGATATAGGCGTAATAGATCCTTCCGATCCCGAAAAATATCTGCTGGGAATCCTACTTGACGGTCCTGCCTACGGCAAGTCAAAGACAACAAGAGACAGAGAACTGGCTCAGGTAAGTATTCTGGACGGTCTTGGATGGAAGCTTATGCGGATATGGTCAATGGACTGGTGGGATAACAAGGATAAGGAGCTTTCACGCATAGACGAAATGCTTGACAAGCTTAAAAACGGTATAACGGACGAGCCTGAATACGAGGAGGATATTCCTGCATTTACTCCGCCCGATGATGTTGAAGAGGAACCGATAGAAAACTATAAGGTTACTAAGCTTTCTATCCAGACAGCAACACCCGAAGAAGTGATGTCGCAGAAGATGTACAGTGATCTGAGGAAGAAGCTTAGAAAAACGATAGAAAACGAAGCGCCGATAAACAAGGAGCTTGTTATCAAGAGAGTTACGGAAAGCTTCGATATTCTCAGATCGACTCCAAAGCTTCATCGCTATATAGACGACACAATTACGGCTATGACATATCCGAAAACCAAACAGGGCGAAGAGGTACTTATTATCTGGAGCGACGAGGTCAAGCCCACAGGATACAGTACATACAGACCTGACGGAAAAGGCGATTACGGTCATCGTGAGATCACCGACGTGCCGTATGCAGAGGCAGCAAACGCAGTTCTTGCAATTCTTTACGATGAGGTAAGCCTGCCGAAAGCCGATCTGATAAAGGAGTCGGCAAAACTTATGAATTACAGAATGGGAAGCAATGTTGCTGCTGTATTTACCGCAGCGGTAGACCTTCTGCTTGAGAAAAAACTTGCGTTCTGTGATGAAAATGAGATATGCAGTCTTACGACAGAAGGCTTCGATATGATGGTAGCAAGAGGATAAAAAATACAGGAGGGGATCAGTCCGCGAGCTGATCCCTCGTTTATTAAAAACGGAGGTTAAGAAAATGAGTAAGATAAGCGATTTTCTGGAAGAAACAGGATTGTTTTTCCTGGCAACAACTGACGGCGATCAGCCCAAAATAAGACCGCTCGGACTGCATTTTGAGATGAACGGAAAAGTTTGCTTCGGTATAGGAGATTTCAAAGATGTTTACAGACAGCTTTTAGCTAATCCGAAAGCAGAAATAGTATCTGCAAAAGAGGATGGTCACTGGCTGAGATATACGGGAAAAGCAGTTTTTGAAACTGATCCTTCATATGCAGAAAAAGCCTTTGAAATAATGCCTGATCTGAGGGGTATATACAATGACAGAACAGGCAAAAAAATGATGATCTTCCATCTTGAAGATGCAACCGCAGTCGATATCCCCATGATGGGCGAGGGAGTAAGTTTGATGGAGTAATCATAGCTCAGAGCTAAGAGCGTGACCGTAAGGAGTTTTCTTCGCTTCCCGGTAATTTTGTTTGAATGGATGAGTTAAATAATTCGATTTGCAGCTCTCCGGTCTGTATTGAGATAGATCGGAGAGCTGTAAAGCTACTTGCTTTATATAATTTTTGTGTAAAGATAATAACTTTATATTATGAATTATACATAAAATTGCGATGAATTTATTGTTGAATATTAATATAAAAACTGTTATCCGGGAAAATGATAAGTGAAAAATATTATGCAAATTGTTTGTATAATAATGCTTTATTCATAACAAAAATGATTGAAAATATATTGTAAAGTTAAAATGCTTTATATTAATAATGTGTTGATTCAGTCACAAAATCTCGATTCCGGACTGCTGTTCCTGCTGTCCGGAGAGGATATAAAAGCACTGAATGTCTGCGTTATGACGCTTCCGGCGGAGATATCAAGGATTTACAGACAGTATATTATTTGACGTTTTCCGTAATGCGGAGGGTGATTTTTTCGTTCGCCGCCAAGGGATGTATCTGTGTAAATCAGGCGAAAACATACCTGCGGAAGGGCTTTTGTTCATATAATTTTTCTTATCTGTAAATAATCTTTTGTTATTATTGTTGAAGTTGCATAAAGCAAATATTTTATAATTGAATAATCATACAAAAAGTATAAATTCACTTGCTAAAAGGAAAAAGTTGTAATATAATAATAGGGATAGTAGATAAGTGTGCTTGTTTGTGTTTTGTCGGAGCATAAACAGGAACGCTGAGAGAAAACCATCAACAAATCTTTGAAAGGAAGTTGCTGCTATGTTATCAAAAAAGCTGAATCGCAAACAGGGCATTTCGCTGCCCATTGCTATGGCGATAACTGCTGTACTCATCATCCTTTCTGCGTCACTTATTGCGATAGCTGCCACAAGTATCATGAATACCAGCAGCAGTGTCAATCAGAGACAGGCATATCTTAATGTAAGAAGTGCTCTTGAATATGCTACCGCGTATTACTCTGACAGCGCAAAGGTGCCGAAGCTTGAGGACATCAGTAATGAGTACATGGTTATGAACGACAAGGAAGGAGGTACCACAAGCGAAGGAGCCCAGCTCTCTACAGAAGCTGAAGCTAATGATTACGCTACTTATGTAGTAGCCAATTATGAAGCTCCGAGTACCAGCAGGGATGAACCTGCACTGGTGCTTCAGGCTTTTTCCAAGTTTTCCGATGCGTTCGGCAAGAAGACTCAGAGTGTTTCGCTGAAGAAGATCCTTACGATCAGAAAATCAGCAAACAAGAACAGAGTTACTCTTACCGATATCGACATGAATACAGAGGTATTGAACTACAATACCATCCGTGATGCTATCACACTTCATGTAAAACAGTATCCGGGAGAAAACTGGACTCCGTTCTATTACCTTTGGACTTATAGGGATGAAGCTGAGATGTATGCTCAGACAGGTAACTGTTACGGACTTGAGTCTGTATACAAGGATCAGACTAACAACCCCGGCGGCATTTACTACAACAGTAAAGGTCAGCAGAAGGGTCTTCTTGACGGTCTGAATACAAATGAGCATGATGAAAAGAACCTTCTTGCACCTGCAAGTGTATGGAACGTTATCAAAGACAATTCCGGCGATCCGAGGAATGGTACCACATCCTACTTTACACCAACAAGTAACGGTTGGTATGATGCTACCTATTACATCGTTAATAACTGCGGAACATATTCCAACGGTACACCGATGAAACAGGTAAACTACTTTAACCTCATCATTACAGCTAAAGGTAAAGTTCTTAACAATACCTCCACAGGTCAGATGGATCTTAATGTCCAGACAAATGAGATGTTCCACTTGTGGTACCTCAATAACTCTGACAGAAATATCTATTTTGAATTCCTGAAGCCCGGTATGCTTTATACAACAGGTTCATCCTGGAACGGCATTCAGGATCTCGACGACAGAATGCTGGTATATGTAAAGAACCAGAAGACTACTGTTCATTTCAAGGTCAAGGGAATAGGTGATACACAGGAAGAGGCTCTCAATGCCGAGCTGGTTCCCAATCCGGTAATCAATGATATCCGCATAAGCGGTGTCAATATCTTCCAGACAGATAACACCTATGAAAGCTACGGCAGCGCAATGTCGTCGGTTTTCTATAATCCTCAGACACTGGAAAACAACTGGAGAAATACACGTAGAGAAGATATGAAGAATTTCTTCTTCGGTATCGGTACAGGTCAGAACAAGATGATGTACGAAGGCTGCGGCTGGTGGGTCGCAAACATCTCTACCGGTGATAACTTCTCCATGACTGTTACCTACTATGATAAAAACAAAGTTTCCCACACAGGTTCGGTAAATGTATCCCCGAACTCTGAGAATGAAGCGTTCGTTGTTGTTGATCTCGACAGACCTGCAATTCTTTCACGTCTGACAGAGAGCAGAGCGAACGAGCTTATTGGCGTTGATGACAACTCTTACACTACTATCCATGTTAAAACAAGTGAATTCGGCCGAGGTGTTGCGCCTTATATCGACTACAGAGAAAATGATGTATCTTCTACAGAAAGAAGACTTCTTCTCGAAGCAGTTGAAAAAGGACAGACCTATGTTGAAGACGACTACGAAGAAGCAGGTTTCACAAAGCTTACCGAAGCTATTGATGCAGGTATAGCCCTCTACAATCAGGTAAATTATATCAGAGAAAAGGGTCTTACACAGGCAGATAAAGACTATAAGGAAGCTACAAAGAAGATCACAGATGCTATCGCTGCACTCAAAACAAAAGTCTGCAGTCAGGAAGTATATGCTGAATTCGAGAAACTTGTTGAAAGAGCAATGGCTATCGAAGCTGATCAGACAAAGAATAAGTCCTACGACGGCGTGACTTATGCTGCATTTATATCAGATACAGGTATTTACAAGAAGTGTAAGGCACTCAAGGAGTCAGGCGAAATTCTTGATAAGACAGGCGATGACGCATATACCACAACAATGGTAAATCAGCTTATTGACGAACTCAATGATTCTATCAATAATCTGGTACGACTCGACAAGAGCCAGCTCAAACAGCACGTCAAGGATGCTAAGAGTCTGGAAAACAATTCCAGATATGAAGAGATATATCGTCGTGAACTTTCAGATCTTATTCCTGTAGCAGAAGATATCATCAATGACTCAACAAGCCAGGATGAGATCGAAGAGATGGACGCTCTTATTTCTGAAGCTATTGACGCAGTTAAATCACACATGGCTGTACAGCTTAATACAGCAGAACTCACACAGCTTCTTACTCAGGCAAACAACCTGCTTGATCCGACAAAGGAGAAAGTGAACTGCACAGATGATTCTTATAATAATCTGAAAACAGCTGTACAGGGCGGACAGGCAACATTTGATAAAGCTACTGCTAAGCAGGAAGAAATAAATGCTGCTTGTGACGCGCTGAAGGCTGCAATTGAAAAATTTGAAGTAATGAAGCCCTCGGGTGCCACTACCGATTATCTTTCAAGCCGTAACTTAATAAGAGTATGGGTAAGTGGTCTTAACAAGGGTACTACGATCACAGGTTACTATGATGATTCAAATGAGTATAATCTGTATGATTATGAAGTTGTTTCATTTACACTTGATGAGTACATCGGTACATCCCCAAGAGGTCTGAACCTTAACAGTGATGGAGCAAACTTCATCGAAGGTCAGAATCTGACATACTTCGATATTGATGCTTCTACGGCAAACGGTTTCAAACCTACACTTGTTGTTAACCATTATGTACGCAGCAATGTCTACAACCCGGCAACAGGTAGTTACCCGATAGTTGAAACGATCACTGAAACATTTACAACTGATAATGTCATCAGCTGTGCTGATGTAAGGGATAACAATTTCGTTATATCCTTTGAATCCCTGAAGAAGACTACCTCTACTTCAAGCGGTGGTAAGGATCAGGTTATAAATACCTTGATATGCTCAAAAGGAAAACTTGCTGAGTACTTTGTAAAGGGATATTCAAGTACAAGCGCAACTATCTATACAGAAGGCAAAAAGACAATTATCAGCAGTGCAGTTCAGGAAGGCAGCTACCATGTTATAAGATTCATCTATGATGCTAATCAGAAAGCTGTCATAAAGACATTTAATCCTAATACAGGCGAATACATCTATGGTAATGAATTTGAGACTGCATCAGGTCAGTATGTGATCGAATTTGATGATGCTTCAAAGGCATCTACAAATATACTGAAGGTCAATATTCCCTATGATGTACAGGGTATCGCCGGAGACAGCCTTGTAGATATCTATGCAACTGTCAACGGTCAGAATTATTCACTTGCTTATGATCCGGTAAACAGATCATTTGTTTATGAATCCGGATTTACAGGTTCTGTATCAATGACAGTTACCAGAGTATATTACTCCGGAAACCGTTATCAGAGAACAAGTAAGTCATCATCTGTAACATTCGGAAGCAAGGGCGAGTATAATTGCTCTTATTCGGGAACAAACAGTATGTCTGCTTCAGGCGCTGATGTTAACTTCGTTGCAGAATCAGTAAATATGACAGATGTAAGCAGAATCTATCCGAGATACAACCATAGCAGCGGTTCAGGCAGCACAGCAGCTGCAGAGCTTAATGGTATGGTATCGGATAAACTCGTCAGCGGCATTCTTTCATTGCCTGATTTCTCTGCAAGTGTCAAGACACCTTTCGACTACTTCGGTCAGTCAGGTGAGGACTCCGTTCCTACAAAATATCTTGGTACAACTGTAATCTGGATCGACACAGAAAACAGCTTCTTTGAGGGCAAGGATCTTTCAAAGCTCCGTGTTTATTCATGGGACTACAATCAGCAGTCTCTTACAGGTCCATGGCCGGGTAAACAGCCTATCCGTGTAGCAGAATCCAACTATTATTATCTGCCCGTTAATTCAAACGCTCAGGGTTGTGTCCTCAGCTGGTATTACGGCGGAAATAATATTCAGAAGATCGGCTGTAATGATCTTTTGAGTAACTACGGCGGTAATATCTATTTCGATATGACTGACTATCAGGTATGGTCATCCTACAGCAATGGACGTTATCAGGCTATAACAGATGTTGGTATCTGCTCAATCGGCGGACAGGGTAAAGCAAGTCTGTTTGAAATGATCGACGCCGAAGTTCTCCAGGGAAGCTATAGCCATACCTGGGCAGGAACCAGAAGTGGTAACGTATATTATTATGACGGTTATGTTTACAGAGCTCCGGGTAAGGTAGTAAAAGGTACTCAGAAGTTTACTGATAATAATAAGTCATATCCCGTTCAGAACGCAACCGGTGATTTTGAAAAGGATTGGAACGGCAATCTCGTATATAAGAAAGTCGTTGTATACAGCTACGGCAGATATTATTACAGAGCTAAAACTTCCAATGCTCCTCCTGTTTATGAATATGAAGAACCCTATGTGGATAAGTCTGACATGACAGGAACAAACCTCAGAATGGCATTCGTCGGCGGCGATAAGATCCGTCTGAAGAATCAGTCGTACTACTATTCCTACGGTACACTTTATTCCAAGCATTCTTCATCAATTGCTTCTAATAAGCTGGCATCAAACTGGAACAACGGTTATAAGGTAAATGTAGCTTATAATAACCTGTTTGGCGGTAACGGTGGAAACGCTTCTTCAATGGGTCGTATCGGTGATACAGAGCCTTCACTCATCTATGACTGGTATGAGTACAAGATCCCTGTAGATAAATCAAATACCTTTACATTCCAGGTATATGGTCTGAAGTTTAACAGCGCCTTCGGCAATTCCGGATCATGGTTTGATAATAACTACAAGACAGATACCCAGTACACAGAACAGATCAATGGTGTATACGGCGATGTATGGCTCAAGCTTAACAACACAACTGATGTTACAGATGGTAAGTTCACGAACATGACTATCTATACATCAAGTCCTGAGTATATGCAGATCAATGATAATCAGGATATCTATGTAAGGCTTCCTTCAGGCTGGTCCTCATCTAACCTCAAGGTTACAGCATCTGGCGTAGGTGAAGATCATGAGTATGGCTTCACAAACTATAACGGTATGCTCAAAGCAACTATCCCGAGCAAGACTCCTTTCCTTGTATTTGAAGCAAAGGATGCAAGCGGAAAGACATTCACCTGCAGAACTTCTCTTCAGGGTAATGACCTTATCCTCTTTGATCCTACATTCAGAGCAGGTACAGGCGGATGGGACAGCTATATTGATCCTCGACTCAGAGTTGAAAGAGAACTTTATGCAGCTCATAGTATTTACTATGGTTCTGTTATCGTTAAGGAATATGATCAGAACGGTAACCCGAAGAATCTGGGCAACCAGGGTTCATATCTCTATGCAGAAGGTATGATGAGTCATATTCTGAGCGGTCACTTCAATGATCAGTATGTAAACGATGCAGGCCGCAGTATGGATTTCAGCACAGTACACAGCTATGTTGTAGCATATTCTAATCTGTATGCAACAATGGCTAAGGCAAGAGCTTATATAAGCGGTAAGAACTATCCTGAGTTCATCCATAACGGTAAACCTGATATCTATGATTCAAGTACAATAGATGAACTTGAGAGTGAGCTTGCAAATGCAGTAAGAGTTTATACAAGCTCAGGATCTGATGCAGGCGCGATAAATGCGGCAAACGCAGCGCTTCTTGCAAAGATCAACAACGTTACAGTATCTACCTCAGATCGTATCCCGCTTATCTTCTATGATACACAGAATCTTGTTGGTTCGGGTGCAACATTTGAAGTTGAGTATTCTACTGATGCTGCAGGTACTAACCCGGTAAGAAAGAAGATCGAGTACTTCAACACTGAACATTGCCCGATCATCTTCATCGGCAAAGACCAGATCTATAACGTAAAATTCATTATCAACGGTACAGAAGAAGGCGTTGTTAAAGACAGCATTTCTGTAATTGACGGTGCATGGGTATATATGGACATCGCTAAGAAGGCAGGCGTTACTACCTCTTATTGGGTTCAGAATACCGCAGCTGACTATCGTCAGATAGCAAATACCGAGTTCGACGGAAGCAATAGCGGCGATCAGGGTATCTATGATATGACACCGGAAAGAAAGAGTACTACTGATGTTATAACACCTGCTGCTACTGAAGATATTGCAAAGAGCAGATCTTATCGTCCGATCACATTGTATTTCAAGAACGATGCAACAGTTAAGCTGTCCGGCGGTTCAAGCTATGTGATTAAGGCCGGTGCTTATTCATTCACTGATAAGCTGATCGGTCAGGATGGTTGTCCTTTCGTGATCACAAGAACAAGCTCAGGCTATTATATACCGAGATTGAACCTGTTCAGTGATAAAGCAAAGGAATACTTTGAAGATCCTGACAGTTACTGGAAGTATGGTGAAGCTGATAAGGCTGTAGAAGCAGAGACATTGTCCAACTGGGTAACCAAGGACGGCAATAATCTTGATATCACAGCAGGCGGTCACACTACTACCAAGACTGTTAATATGACAGTTAACAACCGTTCGTTCGCAGCTAACAGAACATGGTCGTATCTTACAAGCGGTAAGATGTACTTCCGTTGGGAAGGAAATACAGATCTTAAAGTAAATAATACTGTAAAATTTGCAGCTGAAGAAATCAGATTTGCTTCATCAGGTACTATAGATGTTACATCTAACTATGACAAGCACATCTATTTCACAACTAAAGACAATGCTGATTCAATGGAAGTTATATTCCCGACTGATATTCATGTCGAATATATCGACAGATACAGAGAGAGCCATTCGTTCACAATTCGTGAAGGCTCTTACACTGTTGAAAAAGCAGATCCTAACCAGGACTTCATTTGTGACCTTTGTGACGAAGAGTACTGGGAGAGCATGGTTCATGTAAAGATCAACAATCGTCTTGACGCTCTCGGAGGATACAGCGGAAACAGCAGCGGCAGCTCAAGATTTGGCAGCGCTATTTACAGCAACGATTGATCAGATTAAATGATCTCAAGTCAGGTCTTTGACCTGAACAAAACGGACCGATACAGCCTTATGGGTTTGTATCGGTCCACTGTTTATATAAGAAAAACTGCGGGAAGACGACTGATAACAGGCAATCTTTCCGCAGTAAAGTTTATTTCAGAGATTTTACACAGGCATGAGCGCACCTGAAAGCATCATTTCAACAGCGTCATCAGAATTACCCAGACAGCCGCTGAAAACAGATATAGCTTCATCGGATAAAATAAGGTGTGATTCCTCCGAAAGCTGACCACAGATAAGCGCATCTGTTTCAAACATAAGAAGCAGCTGAACAAGTTCTTCTTTTTCACAGCCCATAGTACCGATTATTTCGGAACAGATCACACGGTTGTTTTCCACATCATATAATTTGAAATGCTTTGTTTCTTCAAAAAGCGGGGATATGCTGTCACTTTTATGTTCATGACTGACTGCTATTTTCATTTTGTATCATCCTTTCCGTTAGCGAAAACGCTCACCCGTTAAGAGTGAGCGTAAACAGTCATCAATACTTGATAGGATTAGAAGAAAGATATTTCTTAACCATCAAAGCAACCTTAAATATAATAGCATCCTCAAATTCTCTCAGATCAAGACCGGTAAGCTTTTTGATTTTTTCAAGTCTGTATACAAGCGTATTTCTGTGAACAAAAAGCTTTCTTGATGTTTCGGAAACATTCAGATTGTTTTCAAAGAATCTCTGTATTGTAAACAGAGTTTCCTGATCGAGGGATTCTATTGAACCTCTCTTGAACACTTCTTTAAGGAACATATCACAGAGAGTTGTAGGCAGCTGGTAGATAAGTCTTGCGATACCGAGTTTATCATAGCTTACAATAGCGCGTTCGGTATCAAAAACCTTTCCTACTTCAAGAGCTACCTGAGCTTCTTTAAAGGAGCGCGCAAGATCCTTGATGCCTGTAACGGGAGTACCGATACCTATCACGCAGTGGGTATAGAACTCGCCTGAAAGGGTATCCACGATGGAGTTTGCCAGTTTTTCAAGGTCTTTGGAGTCGATATCCTGTTTGATTTCCTTAACGAGAGCGATATCTGTTTCGTTGATATTGATAACAAAATCCTTAGCCTTATCCGGGAAGAGATTCTGAATAACATCATAAGCAGAGATATCGGTTTTTGCAGATATCTTGATGAGCATACAAACTCTTGTAACATCGGAATTGAATTTCAGTTCTCTGGATTTAAGATATATATCACCGGGAAGAATATTATCGAGAATAACATTTTTGATGAAATTGCCTCTGTCATATTTTTCATCGTAATATTGTTTGATGCTTCCGAGGGAAATAGAAAGGATAGACGCATATTTCTGAGCAGCATAATCGTTGCCTGCCACAAAGACAGCGTACTCACTTCTGGGTTTGCTGCCGAAAGACTTGTATGTATATCCGTTCAGAACAAACGGAGCAGCAGAAGTCAGCATTTCGGAGGTGATATGTTCATTCACCTCTCCGATCTTACCGAGCTCACTGCAGGCGATCACCACAGAAGTTTCATCAATGACGCCGATCGTTCTGTCTATAGCATCTTTCATCTGATGAATAACGCCCTGAAATAATCTGTTAGACATAATATGTTACCTCACTTTGAATTATTATGATTATGATACATAAAAATACCTTATGCTGTAAAGTCCGTACAGCACAAAAACCTCTATATACATTTTACACAAAATTCTTTTAAATTGCAACTGTTTTATCGAAATTTTCTTGTTTTTTTATACAAAAAAATTTGGAAGTATTTCATATTGCCATAAAATTAATATAAAATCACCACGGTTACTCTTTTTTCTCAGAATAATCGTGGTGATACAGTTGTAATCATTTATGTTATTTGTTTCAATATATTTTCTGCATCGCTGACTGAGCACTTTTCATATTCCCATTCAATGTTATTTTGGTCAATCATTACTGCTTTATTTCCACCAAGGTATTTAAATTTCAAATGAGCTCCTTCCTGATACTCTTCATAGTTAATATCAATTGTATCGTTTATATCGCCGGTATATGGCATGGACAAACATCCGGTATCATTTGTCCCGAAATCAATACATTTATTGTTATCAGTATCAAACATATAGTACAGATCATATCCATTTAATTTTCTTACAAAGGCTAATTCATATTCTGATTCAGCGGTTTCCGACTTTACTTCTTCTTTTGAAGATTCTTTTTTCCCTGATTCTTCCGATTTACCTGAAGTTTCAGAAACACTGCTAAGGATTACTGCTCAATTCCGAGCAGGCACCGAATGATGCAAGCATAATACAGGAAAGCAGTATCGCTGTTATTTTTTTCATTTTTACAACTCCCATGTTTTTTCTTAATTATAGCAAACACACTAAATAATGTCAATATTTTTTGTAAAAATTATGCTCACAGCACAATTATGTTTTAATAACATCCAGCAGTTTCCATAGGCTTAAAGTGACATTAATAAGCTCACCGAACAGGATAATTGCAGTGATTCCGGCAGGGCCGAAAAAGGGGATAAGGGTAAATGCCATGATCACACGGATAACAGATTCAATAATATTGATATGAAAGTAGCTTTTCTGGCAGTCAAGCCCCTTCAACATTCCATCAACAGCACTGTCAAGGTAAGATAGCGGTATAAGGGGAGCAAGAACACGAAGGTAAAAAATGCTTTCCCGACAAACACCTGTCATGCTTACGATCACGTCAGGACAAACCAGAAACGGCAGCATCATTATCAAAGAATAAATAATAGTTGCTCTCAAAGATCGAAGGGCGATACGCCTGATATTCTTTTTGTGACCAAGTGTTCTTTCCTGAGCTAATTCAGTAACGATAAGCTGGGAAAAGGGTATGATCAGGACAGAGGGGAATAAAACATAGGGAAGTGCGATACCGCTTATTATGCCGTATTCCGATAGAGCCTGTTCTTTTAATGCTCCGTATTGCATAAGACCTTTGGGTATAAGGTTATTTTCTATTGCAGAAAGCGCGCTTCTGATACCGGCGCTTGCTGTACACGGAATAAAAACGGGAGCGGATATACTGATTATTTGTTTCAGCCTGACCGGAGAAGCTGAATGTTTCTTGTCATATTTCCACAGGAGTAAAACATAGACAAATGATATAATCTCGGCAAACACAGTAGCCAGCGCAGCACAGAATAGGGGAGAAATGCCTTTGGCTGATAAATAATTTATTGCTGAAAAGAAAAAAACTATCTCAGATATCTGTTCAAGCAGCTGCTCTACCGAATTGCGAAGGATTTTTCTTTTAGCTGTAAAATATAAATGGCTTAAAATCAGACATTTTTATGCAATTACACACAAAATACACACAATAATTACTTTTTTAATTTAGACATTTCGGCGACAAGCTCGGAAATGTCCTTGTGTATATATATATCTGCTGTTGTTGAATAGTCTGCATGACCGATGATTTTTTGTAAGTTCTCCGGGCGCATTCCGGCGCTTGCTGAAAGGCTTGCAAAGGTATGGCGTGTGCTGTGCGGGGTCAGATGGCTTTTATCCTCAAATTTCCACTGCTTTTTTACGCACTGCCCTCTGACCATACCCAATTCCTTCAAAGCCGGATAAAACCATTTGTCACGGAAATATTTTTCGCCTACGGGAATGAGCTTGTTTGTTTCCTGCCCATTTATCCACTGCTTGAAAAAGTCTTTGATCTCGGGAATATTCGGCGGGAATGGTATAACTCTGTTAATGCCGGCTTCGGTTTTTATGCCGCCGATCACATAGCCTTCTTCAAGGTGTACGTTATCCGCAGTCAGACTCAGTATTTCGCCAAGACGAAAGCCCATGTATATCATAGCAAGTATAACCTGTATGCGTTTATCGTCCGTATGCTGCCAGAGAGCGCTTATCTGATCAGCTGTGAAAATGACCTTTTCTTTTTTCTCGAATTTGGGTATCTTGACAAATTCGGCATAGTTTTTATTGATGATATCGTTTTCAAGAGCATATCTGCATAGCATGATCGCAAGAGATTTCAGCTTTTCGGCTGTTGCTTTTGAATTAGCTTTGTTTATTATTTCCTGAAAGTGAGCCGTTCTGAGTTCTGATATCCTGGCATCATACAGCGGTTCATACCATTTCCACATTGACCGCCAGACTTCGGGAGTCTGTATTTCTCTGTAATGGATATCCGACCACAATTTATAGGTATCCGCAAGAGTCGCACCGTAGAGCTGAGGTCTGCCGTTTTTAATGTATTCCTCAAGAGCCGCCTGAGCCGATTTCATATCGGGGTATGAACCGATATAGGTGCGTCCTGTTCCGTTGCGGGTGGATGGGGCAATAGCGATATACGGGTTTTTGTATCGGTTGTCCTTGCGTATAGTGCCTGAGCCGTGCGCGCGTTTGCGGTGCTTTGCCGCTGTGACGGTCTGTTTCTTTCCGCAGTAGTTGCAGAATACAGAACCGTCAGGTATCTCTTTTTTGCATTTCTTGCATAACATTTATATCAGCTCCTTGCAATTTTATCAGAGCTGTGCTATAATAACAATATCATATTGAGTTGTTTTTTGACATATAACACAGCTCCTGCCCCTGTCGGTACTGGTAATACCGGCGGGGGCGATTTTATTCTTCGTTTGTAATGCAAAGTTCGTCAAGGGTAACATTCAGAGCCTTTGCAAGCTTTATTGCTGTTGAAACGTTGCAATCATCGTTTTTTTCTATATTTTGAATTGTCCGGCGAGGGACACCGGACAATTCAACGAGTTTAGGGACAGATAAGTTTTGGCTTAATCTTATTTTACGCAAATTCATTTGTTTTTACCTCTCAGTAGTATGACTATAATTGATATGTTGCAGATTATTAATGCAGCATCAAGAGCAAGACTGACCACTTCAAAAGCATTCATAAAAAAACTCCTTTCATTTTTTATTATATATTGACAATGGCTTTGCAATTCTGTTATAATCCTACTCAGGGGAGTTACAGCTCCCCCTTTCGGATATCCCTTACAGTAATTTTTCGATCAGTTCGATTATTGCCGCTAAGAGATTCAGTATTGCAGTTACAAGAAGTACTTTTTCAAGCTTTGAGAGTTTTGGCTTGTTCTTCTTGTGACTGCGTTTCTTTTGCTTAGCCACTGTTTTCACCTCCTTATGTATATATTATAGCACATTAAAAGGTGCTTGTCAACGCTTTTTCTAAAATTCTTTAAAAATTTCCCCACTCCGGTATGCTTGTATCGGGGCGGGGGATTTTTTATTGTTCGCTTATCATATCGTAAAACACACTTTCGGGTATGATCTCAATGTCCTGCCCTTTGAGCTTATACTCTTCGGCTTTTTTCTGCTTTGAACTTTTACCGTCTTTTATCATTGAACAATAATCATTATTTCCCAAAATTAAATAATTTGTCTTTTTTGTAACGCTATTTCCGCAAGATCCTCCAAGATTAACAACGATCTGAGCAGCTTCCTGTCTTGAGTATTTTTCAAGCGTTCCTGTGAAAACACAAACTTTATTATACAAAGGATGAGTATTGTCAAATGTTTCTGTGTCGGGCTTGAGAACTGTAAGGTCGAGTTTTTCGTAATAATTATTTCTGAATTGCCTTTTGAACTGATCATGTCCTCCGAAATCGACCTCAATCAGTGCTTTCATTGTTTCATAGCATTTATATGTATATTCACAGTCGCTCAAGGCTCTGTGAAAGTTTGAACCTTCAATACCCAATTCATACACAATGTCGGTTAGCCGGTAATGATCAAGACCCGGTAAAACTTTTCTTGAAATACGCATAGTGTCAATAAAATCATTCCTGAACGGTTTTCCAAGAATATTTTCGTAATTATCATATAGAAAATTGACATCGAAATTTACATTGTGTCCGACTACTATACTGTCTCCGACAAATTCATCAAATTGAGGAAGAACATCATTAATTAACGGTGCTCCTTCAAGCATTTTATTAGTAATTCCTGTAAGCTGTTCGATAAAACTGCTGATTTTTTCTCGGGGATATACTAATTGCTGAAAGATATCGTTGATTTTTCCGTCTTGAACTTTTATTGCTCCGATTTCAATAATCATATCCCATTCAGGAGACAATCCGCTAGTTTCCAAGTCTACAACAACGTATTTATCAGGAAATTCTATAATATTTTTGCCTTTAAACTTTCTTACCGATTTTTTTTCAAAATTACCGATTCCAAATATTATA